>JBCBCT010000032.1:0-18858 GCA_038530365.1 Pseudomonadota bacterium
TCGCCCTCCGGATTGAACTTTTGAACGCCGGCATTGCTCAGCGCTTTCAAGAGTTCACGCTCCGTCATCTCAACGCCGTCCAGCAGGGCCTTGAATTCCTCTGAACCGCTTTCGCGTTTTTCAGAGGTGACGGCCTGGATCGCCCGTTGCAGATTGTCGCCGACGCTCAACATGTCGCGGGCGAAGTTTGCCACAGCGTAGGAGCGGGTGTCGGCAATTTCCCGGGCGGTGCGGCGGCGCAGATTTTCCATTTCCGCCACGGCCCTCAGGGCTTTGTCCTTCATTTCTTCGTTCTCGGCCTTCAGCTTATCGAGAACGGTGAGAATTTGTTCGGGATCGCTAAAATCCGGAGCAGCATCGGCTTGGTTTGCCGGGCCACCGTTGGCAGCCTCTGCGGCCTCAGCCGCCTCGGCGGCCTCAAGTTCCGCCTGTTCCTCAGCGGCCATGCGCTCCTCTTCCGCCTCCAAATCATCGAAAAGAGCGTCGTCGGGGTTGCGATTGGCCACCATCGAATTCCTCGTTGTTAAAAAGAAGACTGTCCCGTGAGAACAGACGCTCATATCGGCTGGCCAGATGCCAAAATCAAGACCGAAATCAATGTGCGAGCAACGTCAGATTTGGACGAAAAGCACCGTTGCCTCTATCGCAACAGCCGGCTGACCACTTGGGCTGTATAATCCACCATGGGCACAATGCGGGCGTAGTTGAGACGGGTCGGTCCGATTACACCAACCGCTCCGATAATCCGCTGGTCAGAGTCCCGGTAGGGCGCCACCACCACGGATGATCCCGACAAGGAAAACAGGTTGTTTTCCGTACCAATGAAAATTTTTACCCCTTCGCCATCCTCCGCCAGTTCCAGAAGCTGCATCAGACCCTGTTTGCTCTCAAGTTCATCAAACAGATGCTGCAGGCGGCCGATATCTTCGCGGGCATCGATGCTGGCCAGCAGATTGGAGCGTCCTCGCACGATGAGTTGCGGCGCTTGGTTTTCGGCCGCCCCGGCCCAGGTGGCAAGGCCCTGGTCAACAAGGCTGGCCGCCAAGGTGTCGAGCTCTCCCCGGGTCTTGGTCAGGTGGCGTTCGATGGCATCGCGCGCTTCGCTTAGCGTGCGACCGGCGACGTGGGCGTTCAGAAAGTTTGAGGCCTCCACCAGCGTCGACGCTGACATGCCGGCGGGCAGCGTGATGATGCGGTTCTCCACCGCCTCGTTTTCACCCACAATCACCACCAGCGCTTTGGTGGCCTCCAGGCGCACAAATTCAATGTGTTTCAGGCGGACGTCCGCCTTGCCTGCGATGACCAAACCGGCCCCCTCTGTCAGGCCGGACAGCAACTGGCTTGCCTCGGTCAACACCCCGTCAACGGTCTGGCCATTGGCGGCGGCCTTGACCTGGGCTTCGATGGAGGCACGTTCATCGCGGGTCAGATTGCCAATTTCCATGAAACCATCGACGAAATAACGCAGGCCCTGTTCCGTCGGAAGTCGACCGGCGGAAATGTGCGGGGCATAGATCAGGCCCAGATGCTCTAGATCAGACATCACATTGCGCACCGATGCCGGCGACAGCGAAACCGACAAACGCCGCGCGAGATTGCGCGAACCCAGCGGTTCCCCCGTTTCTAAATAGGTTTCAACAATATGACGCAGTACCTCGCTGGAGCGCGTGTCGAGGGGCGCATTGGGAATGCCAAAGGATGCAGTGATGGGCGGGGTCATGGGCTTAGATTTGGTCAACAGGGCGGATATCCGCCCTGTTGACCAAATCTAAGCCCATGACCCCGCCCATCACTGCATCCTTTGGCATTCCCAATGCGCCCCTCGACACGCGCTCCAGCGAGGTACTGCGTCATATTGTTGAAACCTATTTAGAAACGGGGGAACCGCTGGGTTCGCGCAATCTCGCGCGGCGTTTGTCGGTTTCGCTGTCGCCGGCATCGGTGCGCAATGTGATGTCTGATCTAGAGCATCTGGGCCTGATCTATGCCCCGCACATTTCCGCCGGTCGACTTCCGACGGAACAGGGCCTGCGTTATTTCGTCGATGGTTTCATGGAAATTGGCAATCTGACCCGCGATGAACGTGCCTCCATCGAAGCCCAGGTCAAGGCCGCCGCCAATGGCCAGACCGTTGACGGGGTGTTGACCGAGGCAAGCCAGTTGCTGTCCGGCCTGACAGAGGGGGCCGGTTTGGTCATCGCAGGCAAGGCGGACGTCCGCCTGAAACACATTGAATTTGTGCGCCTGGAGGCCACCAAAGCGCTGGTGGTGATTGTGGGTGAAAACGAGGCGGTGGAGAACCGCATCATCACGCTGCCCGCCGGCATGTCAGCGTCGACGCTGGTGGAGGCCTCAAACTTTCTGAACGCCCACGTCGCCGGTCGCACGCTAAGCGAAGCGCGCGATGCCATCGAACGCCACCTGACCAAGACCCGGGGAGAGCTCGACACCTTGGCGGCCAGCCTTGTTGACCAGGGCCTTGCCACCTGGGCCGGGGCGGCCGAAAACCAAGCGCCGCAACTCATCGTGCGAGGACGCTCCAATCTGCTGGCCAGCATCGATGCCCGCGAAGATATCGGCCGCCTGCAGCATCTGTTTGATGAACTTGAGAGCAAACAGGGTCTGATGCAGCTTCTGGAACTGGCGGAGGATGGCGAAGGGGTAAAAATTTTCATTGGTACGGAAAACAACCTGTTTTCCTTGTCGGGATCATCCGTGGTGGTGGCGCCCTACCGGGACTCTGACCAGCGGATTATCGGAGCGGTTGGTGTAATCGGACCGACCCGTCTCAACTACGCCCGCATTGTGCCCATGGTGGATTATACAGCCCAAGTGGTCAGCCGGCTGTTGCGATAGAGGCAACGGTGCTTTTCGTCCAAATCTGACGTTGCTCGCACATTGATTTCGGTCTTGATTTTGGCATCTGGCCAGCCGATATGAGCGTCTGTTCTCACGGGACAGTCTTCTTTTTAACAACGAGGAATTCGATGGTGGCCAATCGCAACCCCGACGACGCTCTTTTCGATGATTTGGAGGCGGAAGAGGAGCGCATGGCCGCTGAGGAACAGGCGGAACTTGAGGCCGCCGAGGCGGCTGAGGCCGCAGAGGCTGCCAACGGTGGCCCGGCAAACCAAGCCGATGCTGCTCCGGATTTTAGCGATCCCGAACAAATTCTCACCGTTCTCGATAAGCTGAAGGCCGAGAACGAAGAAATGAAGGACAAAGCCCTGAGGGCCGTGGCGGAAATGGAAAATCTGCGCCGCCGCACCGCCCGGGAAATTGCCGACACCCGCTCCTACGCTGTGGCAAACTTCGCCCGCGACATGTTGAGCGTCGGCGACAATCTGCAACGGGCGATCCAGGCCGTCACCTCTGAAAAACGCGAAAGCGGTTCAGAGGAATTCAAGGCCCTGCTGGACGGCGTTGAGATGACGGAGCGTGAACTCTTGAAAGCGCTGAGCAATGCCGGCGTTCAAAAGTTCAATCCGGAGGGCGAGAAGTTCGACCCCAACTTCCACGAAGCGATGTTTGAAATTCCCAATCCGGCGGTGCCGAACAATTCAGTGCAGCAGGTGGTTCAGGAAGGTTACAAGATCGGGGAACGGATCCTGCGCCCCGCGCGGGTGGGCGTTGCCAAAGGCGGACCGAAGTTTGAAGACGTCGCCGCCGAACCAAGCGCAGATGACAATGCTGCCGGTGAGGCAGAAGCCTGATCTCATTTTCGCTTCTGCCAAAACGCCCAAGCCAGCAAGCGGGGCCTCTACACGCCCTTGGCCGAACGCCCTGATGCGGCGTTCGTCGTCTCATTCACCCCGACTCACGCGCCATATAGCGCGCGCACTTCGTCAGCCGACGATTTCGGCCGCCTCCACCACTGCGTGAAACAGAACATCGGCCCCTGCTGTGCTCCACTCCTTGGATATTTCCTCCGCCTCATTGTGCGATAGGCCATCCACACACGGGCACATGACCATGGCGGTAGGGGCGACGCGGTTGATCCAGCAAGCGTCGTGGCCAGCACCGGACACAATGTCCATATGCGAATAGCCAAGCCGTTCCGAAGCCTCACGGATTGATTGCACTAAGCCTGCATCAAATTCCGGCGGATCAAACTGGCCGACAATTTCGTGGGCGAACTCCACGCCAATTGCGGCGCACAACTTCGGCGCTTCTTCTTCAAGGCGGGCGACCATGGCGTTCAGGCGATCCAGCTCGTGGGAGCGGAAATCGATGGTGAACACCACCTTTTCGGGAATGATGTTGCGGGAGTTGGGATAAACATCGATATGCCCGATGGCGCCCACGGCGTTGGGCGCGTTGGCCATGGCGATCTCATGCACAAGTTCGGTGATCTGCGCCAAACCACGGCCCGCATTTTTGCGCATCGGCATGGGGGTGGAGCCGGTGTGCTGACCTTTGCCGGTGACGGTGCATTCGATCCAGCGCAGCCCTTGGCCGTGGGTGACGACGCCGATGTCTTTGCCCTGGGCTTCCAGGATTGGCCCCTGCTCGATGTGCAGTTCCAGAAAAGCTTTCATCTTGCGGTCGCCGACGGTCTCTTCCCCGCGCCAGCCGATCCGCTCCAACTCATCGCCAAACCGTTTCCCGTCGGCATCCACCTTGTCGTAGGCCCAGTCCTGGGTGAATTGCCCGGCAAAGACCCCCGATGCCATCATGGCCGGTGCAAAGCGTGTGCCCTCTTCATTGGTCCAATTGGTAACGACGATGGGGTGTTTGGTTTTGATGTCGAGGTCATTGAGCGTGCGGACAATTTCAAGACCCGCCAAAACGCCCAGCACCCCGTCATAGCGCCCGCCCGTGGGCTGCGTATCAAGGTGGGAACCAACGTAAACCGGCAAGGCATCCGGATCGGTCCCTTCGCGCCGCATGAACATCGTGCCCATCTGGTCGACACCCATGGTCAAGCCCGCATCTTCGCACCATGACTGGAACAGCGCCCGGCCCTCGGCATCTTCATCGGTGACGGTTTGGCGGTTGGAACCGCCGGCAATACCCGGCCCGATTTCGGCAATGGTATGGATCGTGTCCCACAACCGGTCGCCGTTAATTTTAAGATTTTCGCCCGGTTTCGGCGCGCCTTCTTGGCCCATGGTGCGGCTCCCTCACACGTTGCAACGTCATTGATGCGAGGCTGACAGGTTTTGGGCAGGCTCTCAAGTCCCGGCGCGCGGCCCTCACAACTGCGAAGCGCCCATGGCACCTGCGGCGCGCGTCAAGACAGATTGAATGTTCTTATCATCGCGCAACACCGCATCTGCCACCACTTTTAGTGCCGGTCGGACTTGGTGTTGGTTCACCTGAAAGGGTTTGCGGTTCGACACATCTTTGAGGCGGTCGCCGAGGGCAAGAGCCCCAGACAGGCGCGTTTCAGGAAGCACAATGGCAAGCACATTGCGGTCAAAGACCCCCAAGAGATCGATCCCGGTGCGCGAGACCGTTTCACACACCTGCACAACACCTTGAAAAATGGCGGTGGCCGTTTCCTGTCCATGCTTGGTTTCGATGGCTTCAAGCCCGCGTACGCCCACCAATAAAACACTGATGTGGTGGTCATATCGTTTGGACCGGAGAAATTCCGCCGCCGCCCGTTCGATGAGTTGTGCGCGGGCGGGCAGCCCCGTTTCAGGATCAAACCGATGCAAGCGCTGGCGATTCCGCACGTTTTGGTTCTTGAATGCCGAAATTTCCGCTTCCAACGCGCGCACGCGGGCGCGCAGGGCCACGCCATCCAGCGCTTCCAGATCAGCCGGTTCAAGTTCGCTGTGCGATGTCGAAGCAACGCCTACGGTGCCTGTCGCGCCGCCATTTCCTGTGTTCGCCGGACCAAGAGTAGGACCAACACTTGGACCGACCGCGGGACCAACATTGGGATGGGTGGACCTGTCTTGATCGCCCTTTGGTGAAGCCATGGGTATGCGACGTTCAATGAATAAGCCCGGTACGGAGCCTTCCATCAAACCCTTATTGGTTGCAGAACTGAGAAGCACAGTCCGTCTGTAACCGTAAGAAAACGGTAAACCGAAGCCACAAAACCTGTCGGAAAGTCGTCTGCGCCCAAGCCCGTGCCCACAGGTTTAACGATGCGCCTAACGGTTCGTGACCGCCCGCTCGTAATCCAGAATATTGTGCCGTCCGACTTTCTCAATGTTCGTCTCGCCGCACAAACCCATGGTCCGGTCCAACTCGTCTTTCATGATCGACAGAGACTTATCGACACCGGCTTCTCCCATCGCGCCAAGCCCATAAATATAGGCCCGGCCGATATAGGTGCCCTTCGCCCCAAGGGCCATTGCTTTGAAAACGTCGACCCCTGTGCGGATGCCGCTGTCCATATGAACCTCAATGCGGTCGCCGACGGCATCAACGATGCGTGCCAACATGTCGATGGAAGAGGATGCGCCGTCCAGCTGACGCCCGCCATGGTTGGACACGATGATGGCGTCCGCACCGATATCGGCTGCAATTTTGGCATCTTCAACGTCGTTGATGCCTTTGAGGATCAGCTTGCGGTCCCAGCGCGCTTTGATCCAATCGATGGAGGACCAATCGAGCGATTGGTCGAACTGTTTGTGCGTCCACTCCGACAGGCTCGACATGTCATCGACGCCCTTGGCGTGGCCGACGATATTGCCAAATGTGCGGTTTTTTGTTCCCAACATGCCCATCACCCAGCGCGGCTTGGTAGCCAGGTTGATCATGTTGGCGAGCGTCGGCTTTGGAGGTGCCGAAAGCCCGTTGCGCACATCTTTGTGACGTTGGGCGAGCATTTGAAGATCAAGGGTCAAAACAAGCGCGTCACAACCGGCGTCGGCGGCCCGCTTCAACAGACTTTCAGAAAATTCGCGGTCCCGCATAACGTAAAGCTGAAACCAAAACGGTTTGGTTGTGGCCTTTGCAACCTCTTCGATGGAGCAAATGCTCATTGTGGACAGGGTGAAGGGCACTCCGTGCTTTTCAGCGGCTCGCGCGGCGGCAATTTCACCATCAGCGTGCTGCATACCCGTCATGCCCACGGGAGCAAGCGCGACAGGCATGGACACATCCCGCCCGATCATTTTGGTCTTGAGCGACCGCCCATCGATGTTCACAGCCACCCGCTGGCGCAGTTTGTAGTTTTCAAACGCTTCGGTGTTATCGCGGTACGTGCCTTCGGAATACGATCCGGAATCAGCATAGTCGTAAAACATGCGCGGCACGCGGCGGCGGGCGAGATCTTGAAGATCGGAATTGCTGGCAATAATCGGCATGTGATCCCTCAAAACGATTGGTATGATGCGGTTGAGCCCGCATTCCTCGTGGCGTGGTGGTGTTGTAGTCAAAGGCGAGCCAAAGTGCCAATCCAACAGAAGCGTGCCAATCTGACAAATTGGTGCCCCTGCCTCCCTGTCCCCCACCCACTTTCGCGGGGGGTGTCTTGCTTCACGTGAACTCTCAGGACATCAGCCTTGCCCGACGCCGCTCCATCACCTTTGCAAAACCGGGTATTCCCGGACGGTTCGATCCGGGCAGAGCCAGCTCGCGGCAGCCTGATGGGCAATCGCGGCATTTTGCATGATCACAGAACCAAAGCACTGCATCCTAAAACGCGCTGGACCCACAAGGCCTGGATTTCCTGTGTGACGACATTCAAGGGCCGCCAGCGTGAGATCATGGCGGAACGACGCTACACGGAGCTGTTTTTCTTGGATGAAGTGACGGCCATGGCGGCTGGTCATCGGCCCTGTTTTGAGTGTCGGCGGGATGACGCCACAGCCTTTGCGACGGCGTGGCAAACGGGCTTTGCGCTGCCTGCTCCACCAAAGGCAAAGGAGATGGACGCCCTGTTACATGCGCAACGGCTGGAGGGACGACAAAAGCGAGTGCACGCCATCGCTTGGGGTGAGTTACCCGTCGGCGCGGTGGTGCACGTTGATCCCGATGTTGGACCCTTTGAAAGTGGGTCATTTCTAGCCAAAGGCGATACCGGGGCGCTCGTGTGGTCCGCCGCTGGTTATACACCTGTGCCCACGGATTATAATCTGGCTGGTCACGACAGATGCGCCTGTTTAACGCCGCCGGCCATGCTTACTGTCTTGCGGTCGGGCTACCGCCCGCTGTGGCACCCCAGTGCCGCGCAAGCGCCCACGAAACCATAGCCATGCCCGCGGTAGATTTCAGAACCCAACGTCTTTTTATCGACACCCCGCTTGCGCCAAACGTCTCATGGTCTGCGGACCGTAGCCAGGCGAACTATCTCTTGAATGTGCTGCGGCTGCGCGATGGCGCACCGCTTTTGGTTTTTAATGGGCGCGACGGTGAATGGCAGGCAAGGATCGGAGCCACCGGCCGCAAGGCCTGCACGCTTACGGTTGAGCGCCAAACCCGCCCGCAAACCCCGCCCAACGATCTCACACTGCTCTTTGCCCCCATCAAGCGGCTGGAATATGCCGTTCAAAAGGCGGTCGAAATGGGGGCAGGGCGGATTGTGCCGGTCATCACCGCCCACACGCAGGTGCGCGCCCCCAAGCGTGAAAAAATGCGGGCCTATGTTTTGGAGGCCTGTGAGCAATGCGGCGTGATTGCGGTTCCGGAACTGATGGCACCGACTGATTTGACCACGGCTCTGACTGCGGTCGAAGCAAATCGTGCTATTCTGTTTTGCGATGAACGGGCGGAAGTTCAAAACCCCGTGGCAGCCCTGGAAACCATTCCAGCCAATACGCCGCTGGCCGTCCTCATCGGCCCAGAAGGTGGTTTTAACGATGTGGAGCGCGAGGGTCTCATGGCAGACCCGCGCTGCCATGCCTTGGCCCTCGGACCGCGTATTTTGAGGGCTGATACGGCGCTGGTGGCCGCCCTCGGTTTGATCCAGGCCAGCCGCGGCGATTGGTAATTCTCGGCTTCTAGCACCTTGCCCTTCGGCATTCAGAGGGCTAGCGATATTGAAAATCAACGCGGCTGGATTTTCGCTATGGCCCGCGACACCACCGACGAAACGCCCCTCGAAGGCCGCGATCAGCTGGTCCATGCCGTCGAATCGGGCTGCAAGCCCCCTGACACCTGGCGCATCGGCACCGAGCATGAAAAATTCGGGTTTTACAAAGACGATTTTTCCCCGGTGCCTTACGCCGGTGAGCGCGGCATCAAGGCGCTGCTTGAGGGCATGCAGGCGGAAACCGGCTGGGAACCGCTGATAGACGCGGGAAACATTATTGGCCTTGCCGCAACCACCGGCGGCGGCGCGATATCGTTGGAACCTGGGGGGCAGTTTGAGCTGTCCGGTGCGCCGCTCAAAACCATCCATGAGACCTGCCGGGAATCAAACAGTCATTTGGCGCAGGTGCGCACCGTTGCCGACACGTTGGGGATGGGCTTTTTGGGCCTCGGCGGCAGCCCGAAATGGACATTTTCTGAAACGCCGCAAATGCCCAAGTCCCGTTACGATATCATGCGCGCCTATATGCCCAAGGTCGGCAGCCACGGGCTCGATATGATGCACCGCACCTGCACCATTCAGGTTAATCTCGACTTTGAAAGCGAAGCGGATATGCGCACAAAAATGCGCGTGTCGACGAAACTTCAATCCATTGCCGCCGCCCTGTTTGCCTCCTCCCCCTTTACGGATGGCAGACCCAACGGCCTTTTGTCCTGGCGGTCTGAGATATGGCGCGATACCGACAACAGCCGCGCTGGGCTTCACCGCTTTATGATAGAGCCGGACTTTGGCTTTGAGCGCTACGTGGATTGGGCGCTGGATTGTCCGATGTATTTCATCCTGCGAGACGGCGGCTATGTCGACTGCACCAGCACCACCTTCCGCGCCTTTTTGAAAGACGGTTTTCAGGGCCACCGGGCCAATGAAGGGGACTGGACAAACCATCTGGGCACGCTGTTTCCCGACGTGCGCCTGAAAAAGTTTTTGGAAATGCGCGGCGCCGATGGCGGGCCATGGCGGCGCATTTGTGCGCTTCCCGCATTTTGGGTGGGCCTGCTCTATGACAGTTCAGCCCTTGCCGAAGCCACGGCGCTGGCGGACGAGTTGTCTTTTGAAGACGTTTTGGCCATGCGCGATGCGGTGCCGAGCCAAGCGCTAAAGGCGCCTGCGGGAAAACGCACCGTCCTCGATGTGGCGCGGGATGCGCTCTCCATCGCCCACCGGGGTTTGAAGGCGAGGGGCAGGCTGAACGATATGGGCATCGATGAAGGGCTTTTTCTTGCCCCCCTTGATGAAGTTGCCGTGCTGGGAGAGACGCAGGCTGAGCGGTTGCTGAAACAGTTCCACAGCAATTGGGATGGCGACATCGACCACATCTTTGAGGAATACGCTTACTAAGGCGAACGCCCGTTTCCTTTGGGGATGAAAGCAATCCGGCAAAACCGCGGTTGAGATTTCCCAACGTCAGTTCTACCGTTTGCACGATAAAACGAGGCCTGGCTGAGGATGCTCCATGAACCTTGCGCAATTGACGATCACGCCGGACAACATCCACCAATTGGCGCGGCGGTTTGATATCTCCACCGATGAGGCATCGACGGCGCTGAATGCGCTCCTTCCCGCTTTTTCAACGGGGCTGAAGCGCAACGCGGCGTCGGCCCAGGGCGCCGCGGGCCTGATTAGGGCTTTGGCGTCGGGACAACACCAAGGCTATGCCGCTGACCCTGCCAATGCTGTCAGTGATTCCGGCATGGCCGACGGTCTTGCAATCCTGGGGCATCTGTTTGGCAATAAAAACGTCAGCCGTGGCGTTGCCGACCACGCGGCCACTCACACGGGTCTGGGCTCCAGCCTTTTGAAGCAGATGCTGCCCGTAATCGCCTCCATGGTGATGGGCTCGCTGTTTAAGGGCGCATCTTCGGGTCGTCAGGGCAACCGTGCCGGTTTTGGTCCCAGCACCGCTCAATTGGGTGGTGTTGGCGGTTTGGGCGAGCTTTTACGGCAGGTATTGGGCGGTGGCGGCCTGGCATCTGGCGGTCAAGCCCAAGGGCAGGGAAGCGGCGGTGGCATTCTCGGGCACATTCTGGAAGGCCTCGCCGGCGGCGCATTGAGCGGTACGCGCCAACCACGCCGCAGAACACGAACCCGCCGTCGCCAAGGTCGGCAATCCCGGCAACCCGGTCTGGAGGACATTCTGGGCGAGCTTTTGGGAGGCGGCCAAAGCGGCAGACAAACGGGCGGAAGCAGACGCCGGCGGCGCAGACTGCCCGCCGACATGGATGACATGATGCCCCCTCCGCGCCGCCAGCGGCGTCCCCGCGCGCCGAGGCAGCAGCCCAATCGCACAAGCCCGTCGTCGGGCGGCAGTATTTTTGACGAACTTTTCGGTGGCGGCACCGCCCAGCGTCGCCCAAGACGACGCACCACGCGCCACGACTATGACGGTTACGACACCGGCCACCGCACACAAAGGTCCCGCCGCGCCCCGCGCAACCAGGGTGGACTGGAGAACATTTTTGGCGATCTGCTAGACAGCGGCACAACCGCAGATCCCGGCTACACCAAAGGCACGGGCGACGTGTTCGACCAACTCTTAGGCCCGTCCCGCTAAGTTTTTTGGCTTTTTGGGGTTTAGATGTGTCTCGGTTGCGCGTCGGACCTGCGCGCAATCAACCCTTAAACACTGCGACGTCGCCGGACCAAGCCGCCTGGCATGGCGTTCACCGCGTGATCCGTGGGCAAGCTATGGAAGCCATAGCAAAAATCACCAGCTTGTGGTTCCCGGCGCACCTTTGATGGGGCCTGAGAGGTTTGGAGTGACCCAGCCGCCGTAGAAATTGCCGGCTTGGGGCAGGACTTCAACGCCTGCCACGGTGCAGCGGTCCATGGGTTCGGCGTAAATCGCAACATGGTTGCGGATTGCTGCAAACGATGGGGTGGGGTTGGTATAGGTCCACGCCCCGGCCTCCACGACTTTGTCCCCCAGGACGATGTCGAAGTAAGAAGCCTGGCCCTTCCATTCGCACAGGCTGCGGTGGCCGTTGGGACGCAAAACGCCCTCCATAACAGCGGACATCGGCAGGTAGTAGGAGGGCGGATGGTAGGTTTCCAGCGCTCTATAGCCACCCTGGGAACGCACGATTTCCTGGCCCGCAAATTCCACCGTTACAAGATAATCAATCGGCTCGCAAATGGCGGGCCGGGGATAATCATCGCGGACATGTTCGGGCGGCAAGGACATAGGGCGAAGCATAGCGCTGCCATGGAAAAAACAAAGGGTGAAATTGGCCTTATGAGACGCTGCATGTTTGTTGGTGCACCCACAATGACCGGCTGGCTTTCAGTCGTCCTGCGCCTGACGACCAGAGTGGTCGTCCGTATTCATCTCGCCATGGGGACGATGAAAAAATGGACAGCACGCAAACAAAAAGGCCGAAGCGTTCGCTCCGGCCTCATTGATCAGGCTAATCTGAGCACAGGGTGCAAAATGCGCCCTGACACGTACGTGTCGCACCCGAGGCGGCAGGGACTGAGCCCCGCCGCACGGGCGCGAAACGTGGCGTCTTACATCATGCCGCCCATGCCGCCCATGTCGGGCATAGCTGGGGCAGCAGGGCCGTCTTTGGCCGGTGCTTCAGCAACCATGGCTTCCGTGGTGACCAACAGACCAGCAATGGAGGCTGCGTCCTGCAGTGCGGAGCGCACCACTTTCACCGGATCCACGATGCCCATGTCGATCATGTCGCCAAATTCACCGGTCTGCGCGTTGTAGCCCGAGGAGGCTTTCTTGCTTTCCAGGATTTTGCCGACGATGACGGAGCCTTCGTCTCCCGCGTTTTCCGCAATCTGACGGATCGGAGCTTGGAGGGCACGGCGAACGATGTTGATGCCCGCTTCCTGGTCAGCGTTTACGCCGGTGGCAGCAATGTCAGCGGAAGCGCGCAGAAGAGCCACACCACCACCGGGGACGATGCCTTCTTCGACAGCCGCACGGGTTGCGTTCAACGCATCATCCACACGGTCTTTTTTCTCTTTCACTTCCACTTCGGTGGCACCACCGATGGAGATCACGGCAACGCCGCCGGCGAGTTTCGCCAAACGCTCTTGCAATTTCTCACGATCGTAGTCGGATGTGGTTTCTTCGATCTGTTGTTTGATCTGCGAAACGCGGCCTTCCACATCCTCCTTGGAACCCGCACCGTCGACGATGGTGGTTTCTTCCTTGGAGATGGACACGCGCTTGGCGGTGCCCAGCATGTCGATGGTCACGCTTTCCAGCTTGATGCCGATGTCTTCGGAGATGACCTGGCCACCGGTGAGGATGGCGATGTCTTCCAACATCGCTTTACGGCGATCACCAAAACCTGGTGCTTTCACGGCGGAGACTTTCAGACCACCGCGCAGCTTGTTGACCACGAGGGTCGCCAGCGCTTCGCCTTCGATGTCTTCGGCGATGATGAGCAGAGGCTTGCCGGACTGCACAACAGCCTCGAGAATCGGCAACATGGCCTGAAGCGAGGAGAGCTTTTTCTCGTGCAACAGGATGTAGGGATCGTCGAGATCGCAGAGCATTTTTTCGGAATTGGTCACGAAGTAAGGTGACAGGTAACCGCGGTCAAACTGCATGCCTTCAACCACGTCCAGGGTGGATTCCAGCGACTTGGCTTCTTCTACAGTGATCACGCCTTCATTGCCGACGCGCTGCATGGCTTCCGCGATACGCTCGCCGATTTCGACTTCGCCGTTGGCAGAAATGGTACCGACCTGAGCAACTTCGTCAGACGTTTTGATCTTCTTCGACATGTTTTTAAGTGATTCGACGACTTCGCCGACAGCCAGATCGATGCCGCGTTTCACGTCCATGGGGTTCATGCCAGCGGCAACCGCCTTTGCGCCCTCTTTAACGATGGACTGGGCGAGAACCGTAGCCGTTGTGGTGCCGTCACCGGCCACATCGTTGGTTTTCGAAGCAACTTCGCGCACCATCTGCGCGCCCATGTTTTCGAACTTGTCTTCCAGTTCGATTTCCTTCGCCACGGACACACCATCTTTGGTGATGCGCGGGGCACCGAAGGATTTGTCGAGAACGACGTTACGGCCTTTCGGGCCGAGGGTCACTTTGACGGCGTTTGCCAGAACGTCGACGCCGCGCAGCATGCGCTCGCGGGCATCGGAGCCGAATTTTACATCTTTAGCAGCCATGATTGGGCCTCCTGCTGCCACCCAAAGCGATTGGCGCTTTAGGCGGTCTGAGATTTATTGATTGGAACTAATCGAGGATGAGCGATGTTGGCGATTAGCCAATGATGCCCATGATGTCGGATTCTTTCATGATCAGCAGATCTTCGCCGCCGATCTTCACTTCGGTGCCAGACCATTTGCCAAACAACACGCGGTCGCCGGCTTTAACGTCTAGTTCCACCAATTTGCCGCTTTCGTCGCGTGCACCGGAACCCACGGAAATGATTTCACCTTCGGCAGGCTTTTCCTGAGCGCTGTCGGGAATGATGATGCCACCGGCTGTTTTGGTGTCGGCTTCCACACGGCGTACCACGACGCGGTCGTGCAGCGGACGGAAATTCAAGTCAGACATATGTTGCGTATCCTGTTCTTGCGCCGCCGGGACAAAGCGTTTTGGCCAAAGCCGTTTATGCTCAGTTGGCGTCGCTATCGGTCAAGATGAAAAAGAATTGCGTTAGCACTCACCTTTTTGAGTGCTAACGGCGAGGAAATAGGAACACCACCGCGACAAGTCAACGGCCTGTCAGACCTGATAGAGCAATTTTTGGCCCAAGACCTTGGTTAACGCCTGTTAAGGAGTCTGAACGGTTAACGCTTTGCTGCCGAACGGCTCTAAACCAGGCGATCCCGTTAGTCCGCTGTTAGGGACAACCCGGTGCTTTGAACCAAAACAGGTCAGTTTTGGCGGTACGGGGCACGTCAGGGTGAACGAAGTCTTTCGCCGATCCCGCGCCTACGCGCCAAACCGTTGAGCGCGCGTTTACTACCCTTTTCAAGCCATCTTCAACGCCTTCTTCCCATACTCGGCCCATACACGCGACCCGAGCTGTATCCGCAATCACCTGCGGTGGTCGGGCAAGGTTTGTGGAACCAAAAGCGGGATGCGGTGCCAAACCCGGCACCTCATAGGAAAAGAAGGTATTGGATATGTCTGACACGCCACTCGAGGAGCCCCCCCTGACGTCCAGCGATCAAGATGCGAAGGTGGCCAAACGCCCACGCGTTCATGCCCCGCGCTTTCTGCGCTATTTGCGGGATTCAAGCGGCAACGTCGTCATCACGACGGCGCTGATACTGACGCCCCTCTTGGTCACCATTGGCGCGGCCGTTGACGTTGCTGAAATGTACCGTGCCCGGGTCAATTTCCAAAACGCAACCGATGCTGCCGCCCTCATGGCTGCTAAGACCTTGTCTAAGGGCGGCACACCCCGGGAAGCCCAGCAAGCCGGGGAGCGCATGTTCCGCGCAAACCTTGGCAACCTTAAAAATTCCACCGGTTCGATCCTCATCGACACTGGTAACGGCGATTGCACCACCAATGGTGTGACGGCGACGGCCAAACTGCGCCATCCGATGTTTTTTGATGGCGTGCGCAAAGCCTTCCACAACCCCGGCGATCCAAACCACGCCAACCTCAACGCATCGACAACGGTGAAATGCGGCAACGATTCTGTTGAGATCGCCCTGGTGCTCGACAACTCCGGCTCCATGGGCTCCAACGGCAAGATTAACACGCTCAAAGAAGCGGCGACCAATATGGTCAACACGCTGCACGATTCCATGGCATCCAGCTTGAAGCCGAAGCCCGTGCAGTTTTCTCTGGTCCCGTTTGCCGCCACCGTAAATGTCGGCAGCAACAATAAAAACGCATCCTGGATGGACCGCTACGGCAAGTCGTCGATCCACCATGAAAACTTCAAATGGGCTGACGATCCAAACGCCCGGGCGGTGTCCGGCGGTTGGAAAGACAAAAGTGGGCGCTGGCTGACCCGTCAACGGCTCTACGACAACCTGCGCATTTCATGGAGCGGTTGCGTGGAAATGCGCCCGCATCCCTACAGCACCACCGATGAAACGCCGCGGTCCAGCCGTCCAGACACGCTGTTCGTGCCAACGTTTGCACCGGACACGCCCGACATTTGGAACGGCCAGTACGAGAAAAACATCGGAACCGTCAGCACCGGATCGCAATATTACTGCACCCGCTGGCGTCGCAACCGCACCTGTAAGCGGTGGAACGATGGCTACCGGCGCACCGTGCACTGGTCCGGTACGCGTGCCAACTACTACAGCGCTGAATATGGTGGCCGTGGTGTCTGGCAGGGCGGCAGCACGACCCAGGCTTGGGTCGATGGCAACCGCATCTATGAAGAGGACTACGACAACAACTACATCCAGGACAGCCACAACTGGCCCTATGCAAATGCCTCTGAAGGCCCCCACTATCGGGACAAACAGTTCACCGGCACCGGCACAGACCAGCACAAGCGCCAATTCTGGAGCTGGAAATACTTCAACAACCCGCGGGTTTATGACGTCAACCGCAACCGCAACGGTCTCCCAAGCGAGGGTGGTCCGAACGCAAGTTGCACCACCCGTGCGATTACCGATCTCACGGATTCCCGCTCAACTGTGCTGAACGCCATCCGCAACATGCGCGCCAACGGCTTTACAAACGTCCTGCAGGGCTTCGGCTGGGGCTGGCGCACATTGTCACCGGGCGCACCGTTCACTCGTGGTCGGTCGTATAGCGAAGAAGACAACAAGAAGATCATGATCATCATGACCGATGGTAACCACGTTTATCCAAGCTGGCGCGACGGTATCAACCAGAACAAATCGGGCTACGGGGCCTTTGGTTACGGTCGCAGCGGCCATACTGACCCTAAGCGCAACCGGATTTTTGAAGGCTTCGATGCCATCCGCAACCCAAGCCACAACGGTGGCACCTGGCAGCGCGCAATGGACGAGCATCTGGTGGAAACCTGCACAAACGCGAAAAACGCGGGCATTCAGGTCTACTCCATCGCCTTTGACGTGCGAAACGGTTCAAGCGTGAAAACAATGTTGGAAAACTGCGCGTCCCCTGCGGGTGGCGGTCGCAAACTCTACTACGATGCCCGCGACAAGCAGGCTTTGCTGGATGCGTTCGCCAACATTGCGGAGAAAATCGCAGAACTCGCGATCTCGAAGTAAACCAACCACACTGAACAAAAGCCCGCTTTGCGACCTGCAAGGCGGGCTTTTTTTGTGCCAATTGGAGCAACGGGTTTTGCCAGCCAAGACCTGCGTCCGCGCCAACAGTTCCAGCGCCGCCCGCCCGGAGCTAGCCCCCAGCGCTCACCCGCGGAGACGCCGCTTCAAACGATGGAGCCTGTAAAAGCTCGGGTTTCACCGGACGGGGAGGAGCAAACAGGGAGCCTTGGCCATACATCACGTTGAGATCGATGAGACGCAGGGCGTCCTGCTCGCGCTCAACCCCCTCGGCCACCAGTGTGAGACCGGCATTTTCCAGGCCGGCCGCAAAGTCCTCGCGGGAGGTGTGCCCGCCACCCTCATCGATATCCGCGTGGAGCAAAATGGAGGTGGGGCAGCGCACATAGCGAAAGCCCTTGGCAAACAGGACTTGGGGGTCAAAGCCAACATCATCGGCTTGCCCTAACGAAAGCGGAAAGCCGATATCGGCAATCAGCGAAAGCCGTTCCCGCTCGCGATCCTTGAGCCCGTTGAAGGTCCGTTGGCTCACCTCAATGACGATCAGATCGTTCATATGGGCATAGGCTTTCAGCAGGGCTGCAATTTCCTGAAAGCCTTTGGTGTCCGACAGCGATTGGCCCGCAATCTGGCACAGCACGCCGGCCCGCATCTGTTTTTCCCCCAGACGCCGCAACATGCGCAGCGAGCTAAACAACACCTTTTTGTTAATGGTAGGCATCAGGCCGCCCTGATTGGCCATTTTTTGAAACTGCGCTTGTTCCAAAAACTGACCCCGGGCGGAGCGAACCCGCATGAACGCTTCGTACAAAACCGGTTTGCGCGCTGCGATGTCCACGATGGGCTGGAGATGCATGGACAAACCATCATTGGCCACGACGGATTTCACATTGATGGGGGCTTCCGCTTTGGGAACGACCGCGATGGGCGGAACCTGGGCGGCGGCTGCGTCTTCGCCTGGAATGGCGACGCTACGGGGGTTGGCCTGCTTTTCAAGCCGTGCGACCTGGTCTTTGAGCGCGTCCACTTGGGACGCGAGGGCCTCGGTTGCGCTGTTTTGGACGGTGTGGCTGGCGTCGAGCCGCTGCGTTACAGTCGCCACCTGCTCGGCCACCAATCGCTGTTGATCGAGCAGAGCCTGCCTGTAGCCATCCATCCGCTCGTCCACGGATCGTTCAAACGCCACCAAATCTTTGGCAAGCTGCGCGCTTTCGCTGGACTGTTTTGGACGCAGAGCCATGCGCAGCAGCAAGAACACCAATCCAAATACGAGAAGGCCCAAGACGATTGGGACAAGCATCGGGCCGATGGTATTGAAGAAGGAAAGCGCTCCTACGCCCAACCCGGTCAGGCCGGACACAAGCGCAACGAAACCCACCCCCCTGAGGCGTTCCAACACGCGGGTTGACTGGAAACCCTGAGCCATCGGCACCCTGATCGTTTGGGCGAAAGGTTGCGCACCTCGCGCCTATCCGCCCCAGCTCCAGCCCAACAAGTGCAGGGGCGCGCCAGCGCGTGATTTGCACCGTCTGTATTAAAGTGCGTGTTCGCAGCTGGGAAGGGAGGAAATCCGGTTGTCCCGAAGGTTCTTTCGCCGATTGATGGCAACAGGCGCACGACGTTGGAGCGTGCTCCCTCAATTTCAGTTGCTCAATTCTTATGTCGCACTTGTCCCGTGCTTGACCTTA
>JBCBCT010000032.1:18957-27015 GCA_038530365.1 Pseudomonadota bacterium
TGCTCAGCTTACCGCACACGGGCCGCCACCAGGCCAGCCTAATAGTTGCCAATCTGAACCTGGCTGAGCCTGCCCGAGTATTTGCCGCCGTAAGACCTTGAAGCCAACACAAAGAAAATGATGGTCGATCCCACACACCAAACCCTCGTGAGCCGTCGTAACGGCCTCGCCGATCTGGCCCCCGCCTATGGCGCGATTTTCTGTGATGTTTGGGGTGTTTTGCACAACGGGATCGCCATCTACCTGGAGGCGGCAGCCGCCCTCAGTCAATACCGCGCCCAAGGCGGTCGAGTGATCATGATCACCAATTCTCCGCGACCCAAAGCCGGCGTGGTGGAGCAGTTGGTACAGCTCGGCGCTCCCGACACCGTTTACGATGATATCGTCACATCCGGTGATGTGACCCGCGATCTAATCCGACAAGCCGATGGCGCGGTGTATCACATCGGGCCGGACCGCGATCTTCCCCTTTTTGCCGGGCTTGATGTGAAGCTGACCGCGCCGGACGCTGCCAAAGCCATCGTTTGCACCGGGCTCTTTGCAGACGAAACCGAAGTTCCTGAAGACTACCGCTCCAGCTTTGAGCCGTTGGTGGCGCGCGGGCTGCCTTTCATCTGCGCCAATCCGGACATCGTGGTGGAACGCGGTGACCGTTTGATCTGGTGCGCCGGGGCGCTGGCGCGCTTGTATGAAGAAATGGGTGGTGAAACCCGTTTGGCGGGGAAACCGCACACGCCCATCTATGATTTGGCGATGGAGCGCCTGGAAGCCATCTCGGGCGAAACGCCGATCAAGGCCAACATCCTCGCCATTGGCGACGGCATGCCCACCGATGTGGCCGGTGCGCTCAACAACGGCTTTCCGCTTCTGTATATCTCGTCTGGCATCCATGCAGCTGAATACGGCGATCCCGATACGCCAGACCCTGTGCGGCTTCAGGCCTTTTTGGATGCACACTATGCTGCGCCCACCGCAACCATGCCCCGCCTTGTCTGGAAACGTCTTGATCGGGATCAGCTGTCCCCATGACCACGCCTAAAGCTCGCACAGAGGAGGCCGGCAAAGGGAAGGTCCCAGCAGGCGGCGATCCGTTCGTCGATGTGGCTCTGACGGCCAGGCTGCCCGATACCTTACGCGGTGGGGTGCTCGCCCTTGGTAATTTCGATGGCGTGCACCGCGGCCACCAGGCGGTGATTGAAGCGGCTGTGGCGGAAGCCAAGGCTCGGGGCGTGCCCTGCTATGTGTTGTCGTTTGAGCCCCACCCGCGCAGCTTTTTCCAGCCGGACGTACCGGTGTTTCGGCTCACACCCCACCATACGAAAGCCAAGGTTCTGGAAGCGTTTGGGGTCGATGGGTTGCTAACACTTCCTTTCGATGCCGGCCTTGCGTCGACACCGGCGGAAGACTTTGTCAAACAGCATTTGTTGGATGCCGCCGGGGCCTGCCATGTGGTGACGGGCTTCAATTTTTTCTTCGGCGCCAAGCGCGGCGGCACACCCGCCCTTTTGCGCAGTCTGGGCCAACAGCTTGGCTTTGGTGTGACCACCGTGCCAGCCTTCAACGGTCTATCCCAAGACGCCATATCATCGAGCCGCATTCGGATGGCCTTGAAAGAAACGCGAACCGGCGAAGCCAACGCGCTTTTGGGCTACCGTTGGCAGGTCAGCGGTACCGTCGTTCCCGGTGCCCAGCTTGGCCGGACCCTTGGCTATCCCACCGCCAATCTGAAACTGCCGGAAACGGCAACCCTCGCCCATGGCATTTATGCGGTGCGGTTCTCTCGGGCCGACGGCACGGTTTACGATGGTGTGGCAAGTTTTGGTCGCCGCCCCACGTTCGACAATGGCGCGCCCTTGCTGGAAACCTTCGTGTTTGATTTTTCCGGTGACCTTTACGGGGAAACCGTCACAGTTTCGCTCTTTGAATGGCTGCGGGGCGAAGAAGCGTTTGATTCCGCCGAAGACCTGATCGTTCAAATGGATAAAGACAGCGAAGCCGCCCGTGCGGTCTTGGATCAAGCCGCGCCGCTATCGCCCCTGGATGCTGCACTCAACTTTTTTCGGCCCCACACCCCTGCTGATCATGCCCACGCTGAATAAAGAGGCAAAAACGGTACTCATCACCGGCGCCAGCGATGGGATCGGACTGGAATTGGCCCGCCTTTACGCAAGGGTGGGGCACACGGTGATCGCCACAGGCCGCAAGGTCGATGTTGATGAAAAAGCGCTGTTTGGGGACCTGCCCGTGGTCTACATCCGCGCGGATCAAGCTGAACCCAACAGGGCCGCAAAAGCCGTGCGCCGGGCGTTGGAAACGCTTTCTCTGGCAGGCCCCCACCTATGCATCTTGAATGCTGGCACCGGCTGGACAGGGGATTTTTGGGACGAACCAGCGGACATGATTGATGCGCAGATCACCATCAATCTGACCGCGCCGATGGCGATCGTACATGCCCTTGCCGATCTGTTGAAGGCCGCCGATGGCCATGTCGTCTTTGTAGGATCAACCGCCATAAAAGGAGCGCCGGGGTTTGCCACCTATGCGGCCACAAAGGCTGCCCTTGATGGTTTTGCCCGCTCGCTGTGGGCGGAGTGGCGCGGCAAAGTTTTGGTCTCCATCGTCCACCCGGGCCCCACGCGCACCGCGATGCATGCCAAAGCCGGTTTGAGGTTGGGCGTTGTGCGTTGGTTTTTTATGTCCCCCAAACGGGCTGCCAAGGCGGTTGCACGGTCGGTCAAAAATCGCGAGCGCAAGCGGCTGCTGTCGCGGTCCTACGGCTGGGGCGCGCTGTTCTTTCGCCCGAAGGAGAGCCACCTGTGAGAGTGTTGATCACCGGCGCGGCGGCGGGCTTGGGCCTCGCCCTGACGCAGCAAATGTTGGACGCGGGCGCGGAAGTGGTGGCGGTGGACCGTGATATCGACGCATTGGAAGATCGCGCCGCCCAAAATCGCGGGAACTTGAGTGTCCATCTGTGCGACCTATCGGTGCCGAGCTCGATCGCGCGTTTGTTGGACGGGCTCACAGGGTCGAGGCACGCCCGGCCATTCGATCTTGTCATCTTAAACGCGGGCATCAGCGCAACGGGGGCTTTTGAAGACATACCCGTGGCGGCCTATCAAAAACTGTTGACCATCAATTTGCGCGCGCCCATCGCCCTCACGTCCCAATTGGTGGCCAAAGGGGCCATGGCCAAGAAGGGCAAATTCGTTTTCATCTCTTCGCTTAGTCACGCCGTCGGCTACCCCGGTGCTGCTGTCTATGCAGCCTCAAAAGATGGGATCGCAGCTTACGCGCGAAGCATCCGAAAGCCGCTGAAGAAAAAAGGTTTGGGCGTCCTCACCGTCTTCCCCGGACCGGTTCGCACAGCCCATGCCGACCGCCACGCTCCCAAAGGAGCCAAGGCTGAAAAGCGCATGCCGCCGGAGAAACTCGCCGCTCTGATCCTTAAAGCCGCAAAGGGCCGCTCTCCTGAACTTTACCCCGGAACAAGCGCCTACTTCGCCTCAATTGCCGGAACCCTGGCCCCCGAATGGACCACCAAAGCCATGAAAAAGGTCATCTACGACAAACTTGACGGCCCAGTATATTGAGCGCCTTAACGGCATACATGATGGCTCCGAGACCTTAATTTGGCGGATAGATTGTAAACTCAGCGAAGCAGCTTAAAAGACCTCAGCCGAGATGTGCCTTCGCATTGCAACCCAGAATTGACGATCAAAAATGTCCGAAACTCGCGACTATTCACAAACGCTCTTTTTGCCCAAGACGGACTTTCCTATGCGGGCCGGTTTGCCGAAGAAAGAGCCGGAAATTCTTGCGCGGTGGGAGAGCGAAGACCTGTATCGTCAGTTGCGGAATGATTCCGTGGGTCGCCCCAAATATGTGCTCCACGACGGCCCGCCCTACGCCAACGGCAATCTCCACATCGGCCACGCCCTCAATAAGATCCTGAAGGACATGATCACCCGCTCGTTCCAGATGCGGGGCTATGATTCCAATTATGTGCCCGGCTGGGACTGCCACGGCCTGCCCATCGAATGGAAAATTGAGGAGCAATACCGCGCCAAGGGCAAAAACAAAGACGAGGTGCCGATCAACGAATTCCGCAAGGAATGCCGTGATTTTGCCGCCCATTGGGTCGGTGTGCAGACCGATGAGTTTTTGCGTCTGGGCGTGACCGGTGATTTCAAGCAGCCTTACCTGACAATGAATTTTGAGGCCGAGGCGATCATCGCCAACGAGTTGATGAAGTTTGCCCAGACCGGCCAGCTCTACCGCGGCTCAAAACCCATCATGTGGTCTGTGGTGGAACGCACGGCGCTCGCCGAAGCAGAAATCGAGTACGAGCAATATGAAAGCGACACGGTCTGGGTGAAATTTCCGGTCCAGAACGCCCCGGAACTGAAAGATGTGAGCGTGGTCATCTGGACCACAACGCCGTGGACGATCCCGGGCAACCGTGCCGTTTGTTATTCCGACCGCGTGTCCTACGGGCTTTACGAGGTGGCGACTGCGGAAAATGATTTTGGCCCCCAAGCGAGTGACAAAATCATGTTCGCTGACGGTCTGGCGGATGAATGCGCGGCACGGGCTAAAGTCACGCTCAATCGCTTGCGCGACATCACCAAATCCGAACTCAAAGGGCTGACGCTCGCCCATCCCCTCGCGGACGCCGGTCTTGGGGGCTACGATTTCACAGTGCCTATGCTGGCTGGTGACCATGTCACGGATGATGCGGGCACCGGTTTTGTTCATACAGCCCCCGGCCATGGCCGCGATGACTTTGAAATTTGGATGGCATCGGCAAAAGACCTCGAAGTGCAAGGTATTTCATCGGCGATTCCCTTCACCGTGGCCGATGATGGCACATACACGTCCGACGCGCCGGGCTTTGAAGGCGCCCGCGTCATCGACGATAAGGGCAAAAAGGGTGACGCCAACCAAAAGGTCATCACAGCCTTGATCGGGGCGAACAACTTGTTCGCGCGCGGTCGGCTCAAGCACGAATATCCCCATTCATGGCGGTCCAAAAAGCCCATCATTTTTAGGAACACGCCCCAATGGTTTGTTCACATGGACAAGGAGTTGGACACCGCACCCGGCTCCAACACAGGCACGTTGCGTCAAACCGCATTGGCCGCGATTGAGGAAACCCGCTTCGTGCCGGAGCGGGGCAAGACGCGCCTTCACGGCATGATCGCTGACCGGCCAGATTGGGTGCTGTCGCGCCAGCGCGCGTGGGGTGTTCCTATTTGCGTGTTTCGCAACACGGAAACGGGACAGATCATTCCGGGGCCGGACTTTGATCGCTCACACGATCTCATGGCACGCATCAAAGACGCCTTTGCCGCCGAAGGGGCCGATGCGTGGTATGCTGAGGGAGCAAAGGAGCGGTTTATGGACGGCTTCGTGGACGATCCGGACCCATGGGAAAAAATCGACGATATCCTGGATGTGTGGTTCGATTCCGGCTCAACCCATGCCTTCTGTCTCGAACAGCGCGACGATTTGAAATGGCCCGCTGATCTGTATCTTGAAGGCTCCGACCAGCACCGCGGATGGTTTCACTCCTCCCTCCTCGAAGCCTGTGGAACCCGCGGGCGCGCGCCTTATGATGCGGTGCTCACCCATGGCTTTGTCATGGCTGAAGACGGTCGTAAAATGTCCAAGTCCTTGGGCAATCAGGTCACGCCGCAGGATGTGATCAAACAATCCGGTGCGGATATTTTGCGCCTCTGGGTCGCTTCGTCGGACTATGCTGAAGACCTTCGGCTGGGAAAAACCGTCCTGCAAACCGCCATCGATGCCTATCGAAAGCTGCGCAACACCCTGCGCTGGATGTTGGGCACGCTGGCCCATCACACCGGTGAAACCGTCGCCGTGGAGGACATGCCGGAACTGGAGCGCTTGATGCTCCACCGGCTGGCGGAGCTGGATACGGTGGTCAGGGACGGTTACGACGCTTTCGATTTTAAGCGGGTGTTTGCGGCCCTGTCGAATTTCACCAACATCGAATTATCGGCCTTTTACTTCGATGTGCGCAAAGACGCGCTGTATTGCGACGCCCCTTCGTCTCTGCGCCGCAAGGCTGCGTTGCAAGTCGTTTCCCACCTGTTCGATTGCCTGACCGCATGGATGGCACCCATGTTATGCTTCACCATGGAGGAAGCGTGGTTGGAACGGCATCCCGACGGCGGCTCCGTCCACCGTCGTCAGTTTCCTGACATTCCGGCGGACTGGAAGGACGACGCATTGGCGGCGCGTTGGGCCAAGGTGCGCACGGTGCGCCGGGTGGTCACCGGGGCTTTAGAAATTGAGCGCAAAGAAAAGCGCATCGGTTCCTCCTTGGAAGCGGCCCCTCTTGTTCATGTGACGGATCCAGATTTGATGGCGGCCATCACCGGGCTCGACATGGCGGAAATCTGCATCACCAGCCAGATTGCAATTGTACCCGACGCTGCGGCGTCTGGAGCATTTGTGTTGGACGATGTCGCAGGTGTGGCTGTCACCCCCGTTTTGGCCGAAGGCAAAAAATGCGCTCGATCCTGGCGTATTTTACCCGAGGTCGGCACCGATCCTGAGTATCCTGATTTGTCGCTGCGGGACGCGGACACAATGCGGGAATTGGCAAAAGCAGCCTAAATCGCCTCATCACAGGGCGTTAACCAAATGTGTTGGTGTGCTCCATGGTGTGCGCCCGCTTCAGATTGCGGGAATAGGGTCAAGATGCTAGGTCCAGCCGGAATGTTGCCGCATTCCGACCATAAGTGCGCTCTGCGCGGTGGACGCCTGGTCTCTGCATGCGGCGCGCGCGTTGAGTGAAACGAGGTCTGTGAATGCGCAAGACCTTAAAGACGATGAAGGCGATGACGACGATGAAACGGACAGCACTCGCGGCTCTTTGCATCGCCAGCCTTGGTCTCGCCGGATGCAGCGGAAACACGTATGGCACCGGCAAAACGCAGCAGGAAATGCTGCTCAACGATTTGAACGGAATGGTGTCTCTGGGCACCAACCGCAAGAAAAAGCGCATCAACTACACCAGTCGGCCAAAGCTTGTGCCGCCGCCATCCACAGACGTGTTGAAGACGCCCGTGCAGAAAACGGCCTCCGCTGACCCATCCTTCCCGGTGAACCCGGAGGAGGCACGCCGCGCTCGCGTTGATCTGGTCGATGAAGCCGATGCCAACGGAACCTCCGTTTCGTCCCTGGGTCTGCGCAACACCGCAACACGACGCGGCACAAACATGAAAAATGCGGATTGGGAGGGTCTCGATAAAGACCCGCGCCCAGGTGTGCTCGCCGCGCAGGACTCCAAGAAAGCGCAACAGGAGCGCTTAGCCCGTTTCAAGCAATTGACCGGGAAGACCGGCATTGGCGTGGCAAAACGGCGTTACTTGACACAACCCCCTGCTGAATATCGCACACCGGCGACAACGGCAGCAGCGGGCAATGTTGGTGAACCGGTCAAACCGCCAAAAAAGAAAAACGGCTTCTCGCGCTTCTAAATCGGGCGTTCCACGCTGAGGTGCACTGAGTTTAAAGCCTCCACGAACGCTGCGCCTAACTGCGATGCGGTCAGCTCCTCCGGGTTTGAAAAAACGCGGTTAATAGCAAACGGGCCGCGTCTTCATGGATCCCGCCGTAAACGTCTGGCGCATGAAAGCATGTGGGCTGGTCGTAGAACCGGACCCCGTTCACAACCGCGCCCCCTTTTGTGTCTTCGGCCCCAAAGTACAAACGTCGAATGCGGGCAAAAGAGATGGCCGCTGCACATTGCGTGCAAGGTTCCAGTGTCACGTAGAGATCACAGTCCGGCAGGCGGTCGGTTTGAAGGGCAGCGCACGCGGCGCGAAGCGCGACAATCTCAGCGTGGGCGGTGGGATCATTCAGCGTCCGGTTGCGGTTTCCCCCCCGTCCGATGATCGCATTTTGGCGCACCACCACGGCTCCCACCGGCACTTCGCCCAGGCGCTCGGCCTGCCGGGCTTCGTCCAGAGCAGCGTCCATAAAGGTGGCTTGGGTCATCGTGAAAAGTGCATTTCGTCTTTCATCCTT
>JBCBCT010000033.1:0-23539 GCA_038530365.1 Pseudomonadota bacterium
AAAAATAAACAAACGAAAATCTCTGCGCAAATTTTACGCAAATTTGGGGCGCTGGGCACGCCAGTTTGGATCGTCCTCGAGGGACGCAACACATTTTTACAGTCTTAACAATGCCTTAACACAATTGCAGCGCTCCATCTGCCAACTGGCATGGTACTTGATTAACTTGACGTTATCGTGAACTCACATCGGAATTCTCTCTATGACCACACTCACACGACGCAAAATGCTCCTGGCATCCGCTGCAACTTTGGGCGCTGCCGCGCTGCCGACGTTCCCCGTTTTCGCGGACGGTCACGGTACGATCAAGGTTGGCGTCTTGCATTCCCTTTCAGGCACGATGGCCATCTCCGAGACGACTCTAAAAGACGCCATGTTGATGCTCATCGATGAGCAGAACAAAAAGGGCGGTCTTTTGGGCAAAAAACTCGAAGCGGTGGTTGTCGACCCCGCATCTGACTGGCCGCTGTTTGCGGAAAAAGCCCGCGAGCTGATTTCCGCTTCCAAGTGTGATGCCGTGTTCGGTTGCTGGACATCGGTGTCCCGTAAATCCGTCTTGCCCGTCTTCAAAGAGCTCAACAACATCCTCTTCTACCCGGTCCAGTATGAGGGCGAGGAAAGCGAGCGCAACGTGTTCTACACCGGCGCTGCCCCGAACCAGCAGGCGATCCCGGCTGTGGACTACCTTTTGGAAGAAGAAGAAGTGAAGCGCTGGGTGCTCGCCGGTACAGACTATGTCTACCCGCGCACCACCAACAAAATCCTCGAAGCCTATCTGAAATCCAAAGGCGTGGCGGCTGAGGACATCCTCATCAACTACACCCCGTTTGGTCATTCCGATTGGCAAACCATTGTCTCCGACGTCAAGGCCTTCGGATCAGCTGGTAAGAAGACTGCCGTGGTGTCCACCATCAACGGCGATGCCAACGTTCCTTTCTACAAGGAGTTGGGCAACCAAGGCATCAAAGCATCCGATATTCCGGTCGTCGCCTTCTCAGTCGGCGAAGAGGAATTGGCTGGTTTCGATACCGCTCCGCTGGTGGGCCACCTAGCTGCTTGGAACTATTTCCAGTCGGTAGAAACACCCGAAAACGCCGAATTCATTGCAAAGTGGAAAGCCTTCACGAAGGACGAGAAACGCGTCACCAACGATCCCATGGAAGCCCATTATATCGGCTTCAACATGTGGGTGAAGGCGGTCGAGAAAGCCGGGACCACCGATCCCGATAAGGTCATCGACGCCATCGTCGGCATTCAGACACCGAACCTCACCGGCGGCATGTCCACCATGCTCCCGAACCATCACATCACCAAGCCGGTGTTGATCGGTGAGATTCAGGCTGATGGCCAGTTCGAAGTTGTGTCGCAAACCGATGGCCTCGTCCCCGGTGATGCGTGGTCCGACCACCTGCCCGAGTCAGCGGTTCTGAAATCCGACTGGGTCGATCTGAAATGCGGTAACTACAACACCGAAACCAAGACCTGCGTCGGCGCTTAATGGCCAACTACGCTTAAAAAAAACAGGCGATCACCTCAGTCGCGCGTCGACTGCGGTGATCGTTGCCGCCGTACAAAATCCTTGACGTCGGCCCTTTTTGCCCATCCGTGCGCCCTGTGTTGGCGTGCGCTTGGGGTTCAACATATCGGGGAATCGGGAACAGCCATGCTGCGGACTTTTGGCTCAACCTTTGTCACCGCCTGCACACTTGCGATCGCACTTCTCACGCTCACTTTTGGTTCAACCGAAGGCGCAGCGCAAAGTACCGACGCAACGGCCAATATTCGCACCATCATCGGCGAGTTTGCACAGGCGAAAAAATTCAGTCAGGTCGAAGCCGTCATCGAAAAGCTGGTGTTGACGGGAGACCCAGCCGTGGAGCCAGCTCTCAGGGCGCTCTCGGCGGGCAAGATGCGCTTTCACAAAGCCGATGGCCGGGTTTTCATCGTTGAAGCGTTGACCGACCCGCCAAGCCTTAAAGACGTCATAACGACGCAAACCGTCGATGCCGCAGGCGTAACAAAAGCCGACCTGAAAAAGGTGCGAGTCAAAAACTCCATCCGACGCAAGATCGCCGCCGCACTTTCCGGCCTAACGCTCAAGTCGCCATCCGTCGAAACCCGCCTCGCCAGCGCTGCGAGTATTTTTGAGCGCTCCGACGCGGGCAGCCTTGAAGCGTTGGAGGCCGTGTTAAAGACCGAAGAAAACGAAACCGTGAAGGCCGCCTTCGAGGAAGCACGCGCCTCCGCAATCCTCGCCAGCGACCGCAGCGTTGAGGACAAACGCCAAGCCGTCGCACGTATTGCGGAACGCGGAGACCAGGCAGCGCTTGCCGTACTCTCCAAAGCCTTGCCCTCGGCGGATGAAACGCTCAAAGCAGATATCACCCAAGGCATCGAGGCCGTCCAAGCCAATCTTGCCCTTTGGACCAACGCGCAAAACATTTGGTACGGCGTCTCCCTTGGCTCCGTCCTTCTCTTGGCGGCCATTGGCCTCGCCATCACCTTCGGCGTCATGGGCGTTATCAACATGGCCCATGGCGAGATGGTCATGCTGGGGGCATACACGACCTTCGTCGTCCAGGAATTAATCCGTGCCTCGGCCCCCGAATTGTTCGCTTATTCCCTCGCCATCGCCCTGCCCCTTGCGTTTTTGGTGAGCGGTAGCGTCGGCCTCATCATGGAACGGGGTCTCATCCGGTTTCTCTATGGCCGACCTTTGGAAACCCTGCTGGCAACCTGGGGCGTGTCACTCATCCTGCAACAGGCCGTGCGCAGCATTTTTGGCCCTACGAACCGCGAGGTCGGCAATCCCGAATGGATGTCGGGGGCGTTCATGATTGGTGAAATGTCAGTCACCTGGAACCGCCTGTGGATCGTGCTATTTGCGCTCGCCGTTTTTTTCGCCCTCTACCTCATCATCAATCGAACGGCGATGGGCCTGGAAATGCGGGCCGTCACCCAAAACCGGCGGATGGCCGGAGCGATGGGCATTAAAACGTCTTGGGTGGATGCCCTCACCTTCGCGCTTGGATCCGGTATCGCAGGCATTGCCGGCGTTGCCCTGAGCCAAATTGGCAATGTGTCTCCAAACCTGGGCCAAAGCTACATCATCGATTCCTTCTTGGTGGTGGTGTTCGGCGGTGTTGGCAATCTTTGGGGCACGCTCATCGGCGCTCTGTCCTTGGGCATCGCGAACAAATTCCTGGAGCCCTATGCCGGTGCCGTTTTGGCGAAGGTGATCATTCTCGTGTTGATCATCCTGTTCATCCAAAAACGCCCCCGTGGCCTGTTTGCACTGAAGGGCCGGGCGGTGGAATCATGAAAACGTTTTCCCCGAAAGCCGGCTTGGGTCTCGGCACAACACTATCGGTCGCCTTCATTTTGTTGGCAGCGGTGCTCATCCCCGCACTTAACCTATCCGTGCCGGAGGGTCATGCCCTCCACGTGCCCGACTACATGGTGGCGCTCCTGGGCAAGTTTTTGTGCTACGCGATGCTCGCCGTGTCGTTGAACCTCGTGTGGGGCTATTGCGGGATCCTCTCCCTCGGCCACGGGGCGTTCTTTGCCATCGGCGGCTATGCGATGGGCATGTATCTCATGCGCCAGATCGGCACCCGTGGCGTCTACGGCAACCCAATCCTTCCCGACTTCATGGTGTTTTTGAACTGGAACGAGCTGCCCTGGTTCTGGTGGGGGTTTGATCAGTTTTGGTTTGCCGCCATCATGATCATCGTCGCCCCCGGTCTGCTGGCCTTTGTGTTTGGCTGGTTCGCCTTCAGATCCCGCGTCTCGGGCGTGTATTTGTCCATCATCACCCAAGCGATGACCTACGCCCTGCTGCTGGCGTTTTTTCGAAACGACATGGGATTTGGCGGCAACAATGGCCTGACCGACTTCAAGGACATTTTGGGCTTCAACATCCAGACCCGCGAAACCCGCGCCACGCTGTTTGGCTTAAGCGCCGTGTTCCTCGCCCTTTTCCTGTTGCTCACGGCTTTCATCACCGCGTCCCGTTTTGGCAAGTTGATGGTCGCGACGCGGGACGCCGAAAGCCGCACGCGGTTTCTTGGATACCGTCCCGAAACGGTCAAACTCATCGTCTGGACCCTGTCTGCTGTGATGGCCGGGATCGCCGGTGCGCTCTACGTGCCGCAGGTCGGCATCATTAATCCGAGCGAATTTGCGCCGGCCAACTCCATCGAAATCGTGATCTGGACCGCCGTCGGTGGCCGCGGAACCATCGTCGGCCCGGTGATCGGAGCGTTTTTGGTCAATGGGGGCAAAAGCTGGTTCACCGGCCTGTTTCCGGAGTTCTGGCTCTTTGTGCTTGGCGCGCTCTTCGTCTTCACTACGCTCTTTTTGCCCAAAGGGATCGTCGGAACCCTGGCGGACGGTGCACGCAAACTGCGCGGCAAAAAGATCGATCCCGCCCAAGGGAGTGCGGAAGCCGATCCAAAGCCCGCGCCGGCAGAATAGGGACGGGAGCAGTTATGGACACCAAAGTCACCAATACGATGCTCTATCTCGACAATGTTTCAGTTGCGTTTGATGGCTTCAAAGCCATCAATGGTCTGTCCCTCACCCTGAAGCGGGGCGAAATGCGCGCCATCATTGGACCCAACGGGGCGGGCAAAACGACGATGATGGACATCATCACTGGCAAAACGCGACCCGACGAGGGCGACGTAATCTTCGACGGCAGCATCGATCTGACAAAACACGATGAATCCGCCATCGCGAAAATCGGAGTCGGTCGGAAATTTCAAAAGCCCACGGTCTTTGAAAGCCACACGGTGGAAGACAACATCCTGCTCGCCATGTCTGGCCCGCAAAGCATGATGGCTATGCTGTTTGGTTCGCGCGCACCGTCAGAAACCGAGCGGATTGATGAAATCCTTGCCATCATACGCTTATCAGACCGCAAAACGGACCTCGCCGAAAACCTGTCCCATGGCCAGAAGCAGTGGCTGGAAATCGGCATGCTGCTGGCACAAGATCCGCAATTGCTCCTTGTGGATGAACCAGTTGCCGGCATGACGGACGCCGAAACAATGGAAACCAGCCGCTTGCTGCGCGATATCGCCAAGACCCACACGGTGGTCGTTGTGGAGCACGACATGGACTTCATCCGCGACCTCGACGTGAAAGTCACCTGTCTTCACGAAGGATCCGTCCTGGCGGAGGGCTCGCTGGATCACGTGAGCAACAACAAAGACGTCATCGACGTTTATCTGGGGCGCTAAGCATGTTGACCGTTGAAAATGCAAACCTGCACTACGGCCAGGCCGAGGCCCTACGCGGTGTGTCGTTGGTGGTGAAGGCCAACCAGATCACCTGTGTATTGGGAAGAAACGGTGTGGGCAAGACCAGCCTGTTGCGCTCGCTTATGGGCCAACACCCGCTGTCCTTCGGGGACTTCACCTTCGACAGCACGCTCTTTACACGCAAGAAAGTCCATGATCGCGCCCGCGCAGGCATCGGTTTTGTGCCCCAAGGTCGGGAAATCTTTCCGCTCCTCACCGTCCGTGAAAACTTGCAAACGGGCTTCTCCGCCGTGCCCAGAGCCAAGCGCACGATCCCGGATCAGGTTTTTGAATTGTTTCCCGTATTGAAAGACATGCTGAACCGGCGGGGCGGTGATCTGTCCGGCGGACAACAACAGCAATTGGCCATTGGACGCGCCCTGGTCCTGCGGCCCCGGCTGTTGGTGTTAGACGAGCCGACGGAGGGCATTCAGCCATCGATCATCAAGGACATCGGCCGCGCGCTCCAGACCCTTCGCGATGATGGAATCGCGATTCTACTGGTGGAGCAATATCTCGATTTTTGTCGGGAAATCGGCGACTACGTTTACATCATGGATCGCGGCGCCGTGGTGCACAGCGGCCTTCCGGAAACCCTCGATCAAGGCAATGTGCGCGAGCACCTCACGGTCTAACGCAAACGAACGCGGCGGTTGGCCTTTACTGCCAGTTTAAAACCACCTTCCCAGATCGACCAGACTTCATCTCAGCAAAGCCCTGGTCAAACGCGTCCGCTTCAAACGTGTGGGTGATGATGCGGCTGACATCCAGGCCGTTTTGCAGCATCGCGATCATCTTGTACCAGGTCTCGAACATCTCCCGCCCGTAGACGCCTTTAATGGTAATGGCCTTGAAAACAATCCGGCTCCAATTCACCGGTGATGTTCCTGGTGGGATACCAAGGAGCGCAATTTTACCGCCCATCACCATCGCTTCGATCATTTGGTCAAGCGCGGTTTGATTACCGGACATTTCAAGCCCAACGTCGAAACCTTCCTTCAAACCAAGCTGTTGCATGTGATCGGTCAAATCATCGATGGACACATCAACAGCGTGCACGGATGGTACTACGGTGCGTGCCAGCGTCAGACGTTCGGCGTTCACGTCGGTGATCACCACATGCCGCGCGCCTGCGTGACGGGCCACCGCCGCCGCCATAATGCCAATGGGTCCCGCACCCGTGATCAGCACGTCTTCCCCCAGCAAATCAAAGCTCAGCGCAGTGTGAACAGCATTGCCTAGAGGATCGAGGACAGCGCCTACGGCATCTGAAATATCGTCGGGTAACGGCACAACGTTGAAGGCCGGCAATTTCAGGTATTCAGCAAACGCCCCCGGCTCGTTCACACCAATGCCCCGCGTGCCAGGATCAAGATGAAACTTTCCGGACCGTGATTGGCGACTGTCCGCCCCGATCAAATGCCCTTCGCCGGAACAGCGCTGGCCGGGGGTAAGACCGGTAACATTTTTGCCCAGTTCAACAATTTCACCTGCAAATTCATGGCCGGTCACCAAAGGCAGCGGAACAGTTTCCGCCGCCCACGCATCCCAATTCCAGATGTGAATATCCGTGCCGCAAATCCCGGTTTTGTGAACCTTGATCAACACATCATCGGGGCCAAGTTCAGGAATAGGGACTTCAACGGGCCACAGCCCCTCCTCTGCCTTTGTTTTGGCCAAAGCTCTCATCAAAGGCCGGCTCATCGGATGACACCCAAAGCACGGCCTACGGTTCCAAACGCAGAAAGCGCGTGGTCCAATTGTTCCAGCGTGAGGGCAGCATTCATCTGCGTTCGGATGCGCGCCGCACCCCGTGGCACCACCGGAAAGAAGAAGCCGGAGACAAAAACGCCTTCGTCAAACAGGCGCGTGGCCATGTCCTGCGCTAAGGGCGCATCCCCCAGCATCACCGGAATGATGGGATGATCACCGGGCAGCAAATCAAACCCAAGATCGGTGAGACCGGCACGCCAGTAAGCCGCATTGTCGAACAGCTTTCGGCGCAAAGCATCACCGTTTTGTAACAGATCAAGAACCGCAATCCCGGCTGCCACCACAGCGGGCGGCAACGAGTTTGAAAACAGATACGGTCGCGCGCGCTGGCGCAGCAGGTCGATGACAGGTTGAGGCCCCGCGATATAGCCACCAATGGCCCCGCCCAGCGCCTTGCCCAAAGTGCCGGTCAGAATATCGACGTCCACGTTGAAATGATCGGGCGTGCCGCCACCCTTCGGCCCCATGAAACCGGTGGCATGGCAATCATCCACCATGACAACTGCACCGTAAGCATCAGCAAGGGCGCGGATTCCGGGCAAGTTTGCCAACGTGCCGTCCATCGAAAAGACGCCGTCGGTCGCGATCATGACATGCCGCGCCCCAACAGCCCGTGCCTCTTGGAGCTTGGCTTCCAGATCAGCCATGTCGTTGTTGACGTAACGAAACCGTTGCGCTTTGCACAGCCGAATGCCGTCAATGATGGAGGCGTGGTTCAAACTGTCGGAAATGATGGCATCTTCCGGCCCCAAAAGCGGCTCAAAAAGACCGCCATTGGCATCAAAGCAGGCGGCAAACAGGATCGAATCGTCCTTGCCCAAAAACTGCGCGAGCCGCGTTTCAAGTGTCCGATGCAGATCCTGCGTCCCACAGATGAACCGCACGCTCGCCATCCCAAAACCGTGGCTGTCCAAGGTTCGTTTTGCAGCCTCAATCAACGCGGGATGATCGGCCAAACCAAGATAATTGTTTGCGCACAGGTTGATGACATCCTGCCCCAGAACCGAAACCTGACCAGCCTGTGCCGACGTAATCGACCGCTCACGTTTGGTCAGGCCATCGGCTTCGATGTCCAAGAGTTGCTGTGCAATGTGGTCAAGAAATCCGCCCGATGCCGAATGGCTTGCCAAGGGGCTTTCAGGAAGGTTGGGGGAGTGTCGAACTGCAGATTGGTTGAGAGGATCGCTGTGGGGCATTGCGAGAACCTAAGTGAGACCGCTTCACGAAAAACCGTCCCACGGCCAAGCCAGCAAAGCAAGAAAAATCCGTTATAATGAACAAAATTCCATCATGACGCCGGACTCAATTTGACAATCAAGAAGACACGGGCCGCGCCGCCCACCGCCACGATTTCGTGGGGAACGTCGGCGGCGTAGCGCGCAGTATCACCCCGCTCAACCTCCGATGACGCGGCACCGGACGTCACCCGTACGCGGCCATCGAGGACGGTCAGTTGCTCCGACGTGCCACGCGGGTGGGGCTGGCTTTTCAGCGCCCCCCCGGCGTCCACCGTAATATCATACACCTCATGACCACCCGCTTCGTCGGGCGGTGACAGGATCACAATCCGGCACCCCTCCCCCACCTTGTCGATGGTTGGCGCGTCGTCGGCTTTAAGAACATGGATGATGTCGCCGGGGAGGCGCTGGTCGAGCAGTCCCGCAAAATCGACGTTCAGCGCCCGGGTCAGGTTCCACAGCGTTGAGATCGTGGGGCTGCTTTCGCCGCGCTCGATCTGGCTGAGCATAGACCGTGAGACCCCGCTCAGTTTGGCCACCGCCTGGAGTGACAACCCCTGCGCCTTCCGAGCCGCTTTCAGCCGCATGGGCAAAGCGCTCAAGATATCGTCCACATCGTCCGTCATAACGGAACGCTATGGCACCATGTGAGGAAAAGAAAGCGCGGTTTAATCAAAAAACGGGCGCACCCGAAGGCGGGCCGCCCGTCTTTGTCGAAGGCAGACTAAGGATCTGCCCGTGTCGGCATTCGAGCCCTTAGAAGCCCTTATCGATCAAACGTTTGATCTGGCGCTGGCTGGTGCCGGCCACCACGCGCCCCACTTCACGGCCACCGGAATACATGATCAACGTCGAACGGCGCGGAATTTTCAGCGATTTGGCAATTTTCGAGCCGCGATATTTGTCCCAATCCATCTCAACAATGGTCAAACCCTTGTACGGCGAGCCGCTGGCGCGAAGTGCATTGATGACCCGCTTTTGGCGCGCGCAGGTGGTGCACCAAGAGGCGTGTACGCCCACCATGAACGGCTTTCCGCTGGCGACCAGGCGCTTGTAACTTGATTCGGAAAATCCAACGGTCCGAGCCTCGGCGTCTGGCGCGGTGAGCGTGGGCGCCACAAAAAACGCACCAACGGCAACGGCAGCAGCCAGGATGGAACGGCGGGTAAGCTGTGCAGTCATGGGGAAGTCTCCTTGGGGGGCTCGTGGGGAATAAAACTGGTATTTAGATAAGAATGGAAAGGTCCTGGAACCAAAAAGGCAACACGTCGATTGCCCAGGCCTCGATGACCTTGTGAAGTCCAAACAGGATAAAGACGCCAAGGGCGATCAGAAGCCAACCCATGATCGGACGGGCGTAAACAGAAAGCGTTTGCAGCGTTTCGCGCCGCTTGATCAACGCTTCGCGCGACAGGGTGGCCAGCAGCAGGATCACCGTCGAAATGCCCAAGGCAAAGGCCGTCATGATCGCCGTTGCCCATGGAATGTTGTTGCCTTCGGCAGCCAGCGCGATGGCACCGCCAAGCGTGGGGCCAATGCAAGGGCTCCAAACCGCGCCCAACAAAACGCCGGTCAGAAATTGACCAGACAAGCCATTGCCCTGATAGCCCGCCGTGCGGTTGCTCAGCGTTGCGGTTGCGCCGCCCGCGAGTATGGCAAAACGTTGGGCAAACACTGGTACAACAAGGGTCGCCCCAAACAAAATCATCAAAGAGGCCGCGACCTGAGAAACGATTTGATCGTCAACCCCGATGGCAGGTCCAATGGCGGCCAAAAACACGCCAAGCGAAACGAACGTAATCGAAAGGCCCGCGCACAAGACCAATGGACCCAACCGGTGTTGGTTTAGCGCTGCGATCAAAATGACCGGCAAGACCGGCAGGACGCAGGGGTTCAACAGCGTCAGAGCACCGGCCAAATAGCCAAAAACCAAATCCATCCGTGTGACTCGTTTCAAATCGCGGTTCTGTTGTCTGCACGTGCCAGTCACACCACCCAGCACGCAATTAAACCCCGCTGACATTGCCGTGAGAAGGATTTTAACTTGAAGAAGCAGACGACCCCCGTCGACAGCCGGAGGCCCACAGATACGCAACGCAGGCTCCAACCTCCGATCGATAAACTGACGAATGACGCCACGACCTGAGCCCGGCCCGAGCAGCCTCATTGGTGGACATGTCAACAAAACAGTTTGTGTTTGCCCCACGGCCTTGTTAGCGTTTGTGCGGGAGGTGCGGCATTTCTGTCGCAGTGTGCGGACCAAAACCCGCCCCGAATGATAATCTTGTTCACACTGGGAGGATGAACATGACCTTGATGAAAAGAATGACGACAGCCTTGCTTGGCACCGCCGTAGCTATGGGGGTCGCTGGCGCTGCATTTGCAGACGGTCACGCCAAAACAACCAACCTTCGCATTCAAACGCACTACGCGCCGGAAACTGTGTCGGGCAAACTCGCTGCTCAGTACATGGAAGACATTCAGACGATGTCGAACGGCGAAATCAAAGTGGAGATGTTTTATTCGTCATCCGTCGTGAAGTCGGTGGAAACATTTGATGCGGCAGCCACAGGCATTCTCGACTGCGACATGACCGGTGGCGGCTACCAAACCGGTAAAAACCCAGCGTTTCAGTTCGTGGGCGACATCATGGGTGGCTACGATACGCCGTACCAGCAGCTGTCTTGGTTGTATTACGGTGGCGGTGAAGCTGCAGCACAGAAACTCTACAACAAATACGGCATGGAGCTGATCGGTTGGTGGGTTTACGGCCAGGAGAGCTTCGCCTCGTCCAAGCCAATCGCCAAGGTTGCTGACTTCAAGGATTGGAAATTCCGTTCCCCTCCGGGCATGGAAACCAAGATCTTTGAAAAGCTCGGCGCAAAGCCAATTGTGATGGATTTTACCGAAATCTTCACCGCGCTTGAATCAGGCATTATCGATGGTGCTGATGCATCGGGCCTCGCCAACAATGTGGGTCTGGGTCTCTACGACATCGTCAAATACGCCAACTTCCCCGGCTTCCACTCGATGCCGTCGGATCACCTGGCGTGTAACAAAGCCGTCTTCGATGCCATGCCTGCCCATCACCAGCGCATCATGAAAGTGGCGATGGAGGCTTTGGCCCTGCGCACCGCGCTGACCTTTGAGAAGAAAAACGCTGAAGCCGCCGCAGAATTGCGTGCCAAAGGCGTGACCCTGTCTCAGTGGGCCCCCGAAGAGCTGCAAAAATTTCGCGACGCTGCCCAAGCAACCTGGCCGGAATTTGCTACCACACCGGAAGCCAAAGATCTGGTCGAAGCGCACTTGGCCTATCTGCGCCAGCTGGGTCTCGCCAAGTAAACGGCAGAACCACCATCGGGTTTGCGGGGCAGATAGTGTTTGGACGCGTCTAGGACGCGCACGAACGGCCTTCTAGCCCCGCAGCCCAGGCACTTATGGGCGTCGCTCACCCTTTGGGCGACGCCTCTTCGATGCACCGGTCGGCGCTGACGCCGGGATCACCGAACACTTTTCAGACCGCACATGCGTGGAACAATGCGTCCGACCCGGCACCGTGCAGATCGCCGACGGATCATACGTCCCATGAACGTCGTCCACCGCCACGCTGGGGAAGCGTCGGCTTGAAGCGCGACTATGGACCTTGGGGAGGGTCACCCAATGCAAGAACACGAGCGACACGGACCGCTCGATCTGCTGACATGGAGTTTCAGCCGGATCGCAATGTGGGCCCCCGCTTTCATCGTTCTCATCATGCTCTACGAAGTGATCATGCGGTATTTCTTCGCCGCAGCGACGCTGTGGGTGAACGAAATGTCCCTGTGGGTCGCCGGCGGCATTTATCTCTCCGCGGGCCTCTACGCCATGCAACAGCGCAGCCACATCCGCATTTTCATATTTTACGACATTGCCCCACTTTGGCTAAAGCGAGTGTTCGACAGCTTGTCGGTCCTCTGCGTCACCATTTTCGCACTCGCCGTCATTTGGGGCGGCTTTGGGGAGGCAACGGCGAAATTCCTGCGTTTTGAGAAATTCGGCACCGCGTTTGATCCTCCCATCCCAGCGACGATTAAACCGCTCATCCTCATGATGATGCTGTTTCTCGCTCTGCAGGCGCTGTCAAACCTTGTCCGCGATTGGCCAGCCGCAGCCGGCGTCCGCAAAGCGTTTGATATCGTCGTGTCGGGCCTGATCCTGGCGCTGGTCGCCATGGCCGTGGACGGGCTCTACCTCAATCCGCCCGAAGGCATGGTCGTCCCAGGCTCTTGGCTCTTCGGCATCGGCGTTTTCCTCGCCCTCGCCACCCTCGCCGTGCTCTATGGTCTCGTAAAAGACTTCAACCGGGAACCAATCCTCGCGCCGGACATCGACGAAATGGAGGAGGAAGCCGATCTGCTGCGGGCCCAAATGAAGGCGCCCGATGAAACCCTTTCCGGCAATCCGCCGCGAACCACACCCACAGCCGGTCAATAGGGGCAGCGATCATGGATATCGGAACAATATCGCTCATCCTGCTGATCGGGATGCTGATGCTCTTGGCCATCGGGATGCCGCTTGGCTTCGCATCCGGCTTTTTGGCCGTTTTGGTCATGGTCTTGAAGTTCGAACCGCAGCTTCTGTGGGCTCCGTGGACCTTCGGTGAAGGCATCCTCACCCGAAGTTTCGGCACCGGCCCGATGAACATTCTCGCGCAACGATTATACGGCATCACCACCAACTACGTGCTGATCTCCGTGCCGTTGTTCATTTTTATGGCGACGCTCCTGGAGCGCTCCGGGATCGCACGGGATATGTATTCCTGCTTGTCCCAATGGATGTCCCGCACCCGCGGTGGCATCGCTGTTGTCACCGCGCTTATGGCCATCGTCATGGCCGCCATGTCCGGCATTATCGGTGGCGAAGTGGTGCTTCTGGGCCTCATCGCTCTGCCCCAGATGCTGCGATTGGGATATGATCAAAACCTTGCCATCGGCACAATTTGCGCCTCCGGCTCCCTTGGCACGATGATCCCGCCATCTATCGTTTTGATTTTCTACGGCCTGATCACCGAAACCTCCATCCACGCGCTCTTTAAGGCCGCGTTCCTGCCCGGTTTCATGCTCGCGGGCTGCTACATCATTTACATTTTGGTGCGCACACGGATGAACCCGTCACTCGCCCCGCTCCCGGAACCAAGCCCCGACGACATGACAGTCGCAGAAAAGCGTAGTTACGGGTCGGCTCTGTTCGTCATGCTGATCGGCCTGGCCTCCGCCGTCATCGTCGCGCGCTGGCTCTATTTGAACATCGGCGTTCAGTTCAATCCCAAAATGATCGATGAAAACACCGGGCTCGTCGAAACCAGCACCTTCATCACCTTTGGCATCATTGCATCTCTGTGTGCGGTTCATCTCTTCTTCGTGGCCGGGCTCGAAACCACCCGCGAAGCCTGGCAACGCGGCAAAGGTATGGTCGCGCCTATGCTGGTGGTCTTCGTGGTTTTGGGTTCGATCTACGGCGGCGTCACCGGCATCACGGAAGCTGCGGCCATGGGTTCAGTGGCCGTACTCATCTTGATTGTCTTTCGCGGCGAGTTCTCCTTCAACCTGTTGAAGGAAGCCTCCATGCGCACGTTCAAATCCACCGGCACCATCATCTGGGTCACCTTTGGTGCAACCGCCCTTGCCGGGGCCTACACCATTGCGGGCGGCCCAACTTATGTCGCAAACCTCATCGTGGGCTACGATCTGCCCACCATGGGCGTCCTGCTTGTCATGATGGTGATCTTCCTGTTCCTCGGCGCGTTCATGGACTGGACCGGGATCGTGCTTCTGGTGATGCCTGTGTTTCTGCCCATCGTGTTGAAACTGCCCATCAACGAGTTGGGTCTTACCGGCGGGCTCGATTCTCAAACCATGGTGCGCGTCTGGTTCGGCATTTTGTTCTGCGTGAACATGCAGGTGAGTTTCCTGTCGCCGCCCTTCGGCCCCGCGGCCTTCTATCTGAAATCCGTCGCACCGCCCCACATCACGCTGCCCGACATCTTCCGCGGCTTCCTGCCGTTCATCTGCATGCAGCTCTTCATCCTGATGATCATCCTGTTCGTCCCCGAAATCACCACGGTGTTCCTATAATGGTGGCGCAGATCGAACAGGTCCGTTCGGATCTTTATATGATCCCCTTGGAAACGGTGCTGACAGATTCCATGCATGGGGAGATGCGCGGGTTTGAAATCATCACCTGCCGCATCACCGATACCGATGGTGCGCAGGGCGTTGGCTACACCTTCACCTGCGGGCGCAACGGTGGCGCAATTCACGACATTCTGGGCCGAGAGATTGCGCAGATCGTGAAGGGCGAAGAGATCAGCCGCACCGAGCATCTGTGGGAAAAAATATGGTGGGATACCCACTACGGCGGCCGGGGTGGCCCCACGGTCCTAGCACTGTCCGCCTTTGATATCGCGTTGTGGGACTTGAACGCCAAGAAAGCGGGCCAACCACTGTGGCGGTTTCTCGGCGGATACGACCCCAAAGTGCCCTGCTATGCCGGCGGGATCGACCTTATGCTCAGCGCCGACGAGCTGATCGCCCAGACGGACGGTAACTTGGCCAAGGGCTTCCGTGCGATCAAAATGAAAGTGGGGCGTGACAGCCTGAAAGAAGACGTTGAAAAAGTGTCGGCCATGCGCGGACACCTCGGCGACGAGTTTCCTCTGATGCTCGACGCCAACATGAAATACACTGCCGACCAAGCCGTACGCGCCGCCCGGGCGTTTGCCCCCTATGATCCCGTTTGGTTGGAAGAGCCGTTAACCCCCGAAGACATTGACGGTCACATCCGCGTGGTGCGCGAGGGTGGGCTGCCGGTCGCCGCCGGTGAAAATCTGCGCACGCTCCAAGACTTCAAAAACTACATCGCGAAGGGCGCGATGACATTTCCCGAACCCGACGTCACCAATTGCGGCGGCGTGACGGCCTTCATGAAAATCGCGCGCCTTGCCGAAGCCTTCGGCCTGCCCGTGACCAGCCATGGTGCCCACGATATCACGGTGCATTTGCTCGCCGCCTGTCCCAACCGGTCATATCTTGAAGCCCACGGCTTTGGCCTTGATCGCTATATCGAAAGCCCACTTGAAATTGTGGATGGCATGGCGATCGCGCCCGAACGTGCGGGCAACGGAATGGTGTTCGACTGGCAGGGGCTGGAAACCCTGCGATGCTAAGCGAAGACCAAATCACGCAATTCGACCGCGATGGATTTCTTATCATCGAAAATGTGCTCGACCCGGAGGCCGTTATCGCCCCGTTGAAGGCCGACTATGCTGCCTTGCTCGACCGTCTTTATGCCCACTGGTTTGAAAACGGGGCGGTCATAATCCCTCCGTATGGTTTGTCTTTTGAAGATAAACTCATGATCGCCTACAGTGCCGGGTGCGATTGGTTTCAGCCAATGGACATCTCTCTTCCCGGGGACAGCATCAGCCACGACACCCCCATGCATTTCAGCCAAGCGGTCATGGATCTGGTGACGAATGAGGCTGTGCTTGACTGCGTGGAAAGCCTGCTTGGCGGTGAACTGACATCCAACCCCATCCAACACGTCCGCATCAAACCCCCGAAGGCCACATTGAAAGCCGACGAAACGCGCGCGCATGTCGGCGGCACAGCGTGGCATCAAGACCGGGCCGTCGCCCACGCGGAAGCTGATGCGACAGACATGGTCACCGTCTGGTGCGCGATCACCGATGCCACAGTGAAAAACGGCTGCTTGCAGGCCATACCCCGCCATCCGGGGGATGCGATGCGTCCCCATTGCCCTCAGGTCCAAACCTCCATCGCGCCCGGCTATCTGGACGAGCGCGAGGCCGTTACTTTGCCGGTTAAGGCCGGCGGTATCGTCCTGTTGCATCCGCTGACGCCCCACGCGTCTTTGGACAACACGAGCGATAGCATTCGCTGGTCATTCGATCTGCGATACAACGTAACCGGACAACCCACGGGACGCGCGCATTTCCCATCGTTCATCGCCCGCAGCCGCAGCAATCCAAGCCGCGAATTGCGCGATGTTGAGACATGGCGAAGGCAGTGGGAAGACGCCCGCGCGCAGCTGGCAGAACGCCCGCACATCAACATTCACAGGTGGTCCGCAGACGCCCCAGCCTGCGCCTAGCCCCGCCACACAGAGCTGAGCATCCTTCAACCCGCAATTGGCCCATGGAAACTGTAATTCGCCTCTCCCCCCAGGACACAGTCGTGACAGCCGTACGCGCGCTTCGGCCCGGTGAAATCGTCCATGACATCGCGGTGGGGCAGCCCGTGCCCAAAGGCCACAAACTTGCGGTCAAGGCGATGGCGGCGGGCGAGGCCATCGTGAAATACGCGCAATTGATAGGCTATGCTGCCGAAGATATTGCGGCGGGAGAGCACGTCCACACCCACAACGTGACGTTCAAAAATACCGAGGAAACCTACGAATTCGCGACCCATCTCACACCGCCCGCCATGGTGTCAGAGACGCAATGTGACACATTCATGGGCTTTGCCCGCGAAAACGGGCGGGTCGGCACCCGCAACATGATCGCCATCATCACCTCGGTGAACTGTTCCGCCACCGCCGCCCGCAAAATTGCAGAGGCCTTCGGGCCCTTCGGACGCCACGGCGCGGAGATGGCCAAATACCCCAACGTCGACGGTGTAGCCGCTTTCGTGCACGGCACCGGTTGCGGCATGGCCGGGTCCGGCGAAGGATTTGAAGCGCTGCAACGGGTGATGTGGGGCTACGCCGGCCACCCCAATCATGCTGGCGTGTTAATGGTGGGTCTCGGCTGCGAGATGAACCAGATTGATTGGCTTTTGGAAGCCCATGGCATCCAGCATGGCCCGCTGTTTCACACCATGAACATCCAAGACGTGGCAGGCCTCGCGCGAACCGTCGAAATCGGCATTGAAAAAGTGCGCGCCATGCTGCCCCTCGCCAACGCAGCAACCCGCACCCCCTGCCAGGCCTCGGAACTCACCGTCGCTCTGCAATGTGGCGGCTCCGATGCCTGGTCCGGCATCACCGCCAATCCCGCTCTCGGCTACGCCTGCGATCTTCTGGTCGCCCAAGGCGGAACGGGTGTGCTCGCTGAAACACCAGAAATCTACGGCGCGGAACACCTCCTCACCCGGCGCGCGAAAGACGAAAAAACAGGCCGCAAACTCATCGATCTCATCCGCTGGTGGGAGGACTACACCGCCCGTAACCACGGCTCGATGGACAACAATCCTTCCCCCGGAAACAAAAAGGGCGGTCTCACGACCATTCTTGAAAAGTCATTGGGCGCCGCCGCCAAGGGCGGAACCACACCGCTTGCAGGCGTTTACAAATATGCCGAGCCGGTGCGTGATCGAGGCTTCGTCTTCATGGATTCCCCCGGCTACGACCCAGCCTCCGTCACCGGACAGATTGCGTCGGGCTGCAACCTCGTCACCTTCACCACTGGGCGCGGATCGGCTTTTGGGTCAAAACCAGCTCCTTGCATGAAAATTGCCACCAACTCAGACCTTTATGAGAAAATGGAAGGTGACATGGATTTCAACGCCGGTGGAATTTTGAGCGGCGAGATCAGCGTTGAAGAAGCCGGCCAACACATCTACCGCGCCTGGCTCGACATCGCCTCCGGCACCCCCACTAAAAGCGAAGCCCAAGGCCTCGGCGACTACGAATTCGTCCCCTGGCAAATCGGCGCAACGATGTGAGGTAAAGATTTGCATGCGTTGTACGTTGAAGTCGTGAAGGCGAACTGCAAATAATGGAGCCCAACGGTGAAATCCATCGCGGTGAGCGTAGCAAGGGAATGAGACATGGACCTCGGCGATTTATTGACCTTTGTTGGCATCGCACTGATTGCCTTCGCTTTTTTTAGAGCAGTAACGCAGACTGGAAGCGGCTAAGCAGTGACCTAATACCAACTGACCATGCATTTTTGAAAACCTAACTCCACGATTCACATCATGACCAAACCATCCATCGGATTTATCGGCCTCGGACTTATGGGCTCGGCTATGGTGCAGCGCTTGCTGGACCTTGACTACACACTCAACGTTATTGCCAACCGCAGCCGCGAAAACGTGGATGCGGCCATTGCACGGGGCGCGACGGAGCACACAACCAGCAAAGAGCTTGCGGCGGCCAGCGACATTGTCATGCTTTGCATCGACACGTCTGCCAATGTTGAGGCGCGGATGCTTGGCGCCGAAGGTGTGATCTCAGGGCTGAAAGCCGGTGCAACAGTCATCGATTTTGGCACATCCCTCCCCGCCTCTACCCGGATGCTGGGGGAGAAGGTCGCGGCCGCGGGCGGAACCATGCTGGATGCCCCCTTGGGCCGCACCCCAACCCACGGTCGCGATGGCCTGCTCAACATCATGGGCTCGGGCGATAAAGCAACCTTTGATGCTGTAAAACCCGTCCTCGATGATCTGGGCGAAAACGTCTTCCACCTTGGCGCTCTTGGCACGGGTCACACCATCAAACTGATGAACAATTTCTTCGGCATGACCGTCGCCAATGCCATGGCAGAAGCCTTCGCCATGGCGGACAAAGCCGGTGTCGAACGAAAAGCGGTCTACGACGTGATGTCCGCCGGACCGCTCCATTCGGGCATGATGGATTTCGTCGCCAAATACGCCCTCGAGGGCGATCCAACGGGGCTGGCCTTCGCCATCAAAAACGCCCGCAAAGACGTCGGCTACTATGGTGAAATGGCCGAAGCCATGGGCGTATCCACCTTCATGGGCAAAGCCGCCCGCGACGCCATGGGCGCGGCCATGGACGACGGACACGGCGATGAAATGGTCTCCCAGATGGTGGATTGGTACGCCAAGCAGATCAACGGCTAGGCCCCAACCCGTGCCGCGTCGCGTTTCCATTCTTTTGTCGTTGCACCGCTCCGTGGCTTGCATCTCCATTCCGTGCGCTGAGAACAAGACCACAGTGCGATGAAACAGAGTGCCGGTCGAAAAGCGGATCAGCCGCTCATCGCCATCCCGCTGATATTGTGTGCCTGGCTGATGTTCTCGTTCATCGACACCAGCGCAAAGTGGCTTGCCCTCGCCGGCCTCGCCTCCGTGCAGTTGGCCTTCATGCGTTATCTTGGCGCGTTCGTCATTTCACTCATATTGCTGAACCGAGAGGGGATCGATCGAGACAGCTTCAAAGCTGAACGGCTCGGCCTGGTGCTCGTTCGCGGCGCACTGCTCGCTGGATCAACGGTTTTCAACTTCATTGCCGTTCGGTATTTGTCGCTCACCCTCACATCAACAATTCTGTTTTCCGCCCCCATCATTGTCACGGCGCTTGCAGGCCCTCTGTTGGGCGAGCGTGTGGGGCTCTGGCGGTGGCTTGCTATCCTGGTGGGATTTGGCGGCATTTTGATCGCGGTCCAACCCTTCGGCGCGGACTTTCACCCCGCCGTCTTCCTATCCATGTGCGCTGCGACTTGCTTTTCGCTGTACGCGGTCCTCACGCGCAAACTGTCGGAAACCGAAAGCACGGCCACCCTGCAGTTCTACGCCGGTTTGGTGGGCACCACATCGCTGCTCCCGTTTGCAATTCTACAATGGCAAAACCCGGCAACGACGGCGGACTGGTTCATTCTCGTCGGCCTCGGCTTTTTCGGCTGGCTTGGCCACGAGTTCCTAACCCGAGCCCATGAATACGCCCCTGCCAGCACGCTGACGCCCTACACCTACTCTTTCATCCTGTATCTCGCGGTCTGGAGCGCTTTCGTGTTCAACGACTGGCCAACGCTCAACACCATATTGGGAGCGACGGTGGTCATCGCGTCCGGCCTGTTCATCTGGCTGCGGGAACGCAAATTGGCGCGGGAACAGACGCTTTCGGCGCGCGCAAACCTCATTCGCTAACAAAATCTGCGCATTTTCATACCTGTGAGGCTGTATTCCCCCCTCGCCATCGCGATGCTTAGTGTTTAAAGTCAACGAGGGGAGCCCGCGCGGCCTGCGTCAAACTGGCCATCGAAGCGGGTTGTGTTTTTCACGACCAACTGTTTTTTCACGCCGTCACCGCGTCAGGTGGCGCGCGAACGCATATTTTTGTGACGGGAAACCATTCCATGCCCACAATTGGCACCCCCAAAGAAACCGCCGCCGGTGAAAACCGCGTGGCCATGACGCCGCAATCGGTGAAAGACCTCGCAAAGCTCGGTTTTGACGCCCTGATCGAAACGGGGGCCGGCGTGGCTGCTGGTTTCAGCGATGCCGCTTATACAGAAGCCGGAGCGAAGGTCGCCGCATCAGACGCGGATCTTTGGGCGACTGCGGATATTGTCGCTAAAGTCCGTCCGCCTTCCGACGAAGAGGCCGACAAGCTTCGGGACGGTCAAACGCTCATCAGTTTCTTCTATCCCAATGAAAACAAGGAACTGATGACCAAGGCCGCCGACGCCGGCAGCACCGTTATTGCTATGGACATGGTGCCTCGCATCTCGCGGGCGCAAAAAATGGATGCCCTGTCCTCCATGGCCAATATCGCCGGCTATCGGGCGGTCATCGAAGCGGGCAACAATTTTGGCCGCTTCTTCACAGGCCAAATCACGGCTGCTGGTAAAGTGCCGCCCGCAAAAGTTCTCGTCGTCGGCGCTGGCGTGGCAGGGCTCGCAGCGATCGGCACATCTACATCTCTGGGGGCCATCACCTACGCGTTCGACGTGCGCCCGGAAGTCGCCGAGCAGGTCGAATCGATGGGGGCCGAATTCGTTTTCCTCGACTTTGAAGAGGAACAGCAGGACGGCGCATCTACGGGAGGCTACGCTTCCGTCTCATCACCCGAATTTGCCGCCGCCCAACTCGCCAAATTTCGGGAGCTGGCCCCGGACATCGACATCGTCATCACCACGGCCCTCATCCCAGGCCGTGACGCGCCGGAATTGTGGACCGAAGACATGGTCAAAGCCATGAAACCCGGCAGCGTCATCGTCGATTTGGCAGCAGAACGCGGCGGCAACTGTAAGCTCACCGTCAAAGACGAGAAAATCGTCACGGAAAACGGTGTCACCATCGTCGGCTACACCGATTTCCCCAGCCGCATGGCGGCTCAGTCGTCAACACTCTACGCGACGAACATTCGCCATATGGTCACCGATTTGACGCCGGAAAAAGACGGTGTCGTCGTCCACAACATGGAAGACGATGTCATCCGCGGTGCCACCATCGCGCACCAGAAAGAGGTGACCTTCCCGCCGCCGGCGCCCAAGGTGCAAGCCATCGCAAAACAACCTGCGAAAGAAAAAGCCAAGGAACTGACGCCGGAAGAAAAGCGCGCCGAAGAAACCCGGCTCTTCAAGGAACAGACCAAAAATCAGGTTATTTTGATTGGCGTGGGCGCAGCTCTGGTACTCGGCATGGGTCTCATCGCTCCGGCCAGCTTCATGCAGCATTTCATCGTCTTTGTTTTGTCCGTGTTCATCGGCTTCCAGGTCATTTGGAACGTCGCGCACTCCCTGCACACCCCCCTGATGGCGGTGACGAATGCGATCTCCTCGATCATCATTTTGGGGGCACTCATCCAACTGGGCTCCGCGTCATGGTTGATCACCATTTTGTCGGCCATCGGCATTTTCATGGCAGCCATTAACATTTTCGGCGGCTTCCTCGTCACACGGCGCATGCTCGCCATGTTCCAGAAATCGTAAAGGGGCGAGCCAATGGAAAACGCGTTCACAATTGCAGCCTATGTGGTTGCAGCAATTCTCTTCATCCTCTCCCTCGGCGGTCTGTCGGGCCAAGAAAGTGCGAAACGGGCCGTCTGGTACGGTATCGCGGGCATGGCCATCGCCGTTTTGGCCACCATCATCGGCCCCGGCGCGGGCTTGTGGTGGTTTTCGGCGATCCTGATCGCACTAGGCGCAGGCGTCGGCTACCAGTTGGCGACCAAAGTGCAGATGACCCAAATGCCCGAACTGGTGGCCATCATGCACTCCTTGGTAGGTCTCGCGGCGGTCTTTGTGGGCTTCAACGCGGATATCATGATCAACGCCATGGCCGCCCTGTTTGCAGACAACGGCCAAGCCCTGGGCAGCATCGGCGCCTATGCGGCCATGCCAAAGGAAGCCATCGACGGCCTGTCGGCCTTCGGACAATTGGTGGCGAAGAAAACCAATGTTGAGATCGGCATTTTGCGCGTCGAACTCGTACTCGGCATCTGGATTGGCGCGGTCACCTTCACCGGCTCCGTGATCGCCTACGGCAAACTCTCCGGCAATTCGAGCCTGCTTCCTTTTGAGATCAACACGGCTGCAAAACAGCTTCCGGGCGGCCACATGCTAAACGCGGCTGCGGCTGCGCTCTCCGCATTGTTGCTGATCGTTTACCTATCAGGTGGTGGTTCGTGGGCCCTCGTCTTGCTCACATTGGCCGGCCTTTTCATCGGCTACCACCTCATCATGGGCATTGGTGGCGCGGATATGCCGGTGGTGGTCTCCATGTTGAACAGCTATTCCGGCTGGGCAGCTGCGGCCATTGGTTTTTCGTTGGGCAACGACCTTCTCATCGTGGTCGGCGCGCTCGTCGGCTCCTCCGGGGCGATCCTGTCTTACATCATGTGTAAAGCGATGAACCGCTCCTTCGTGTCCGTCATCCTCGGCGGCTTTGGCGGAGCCAGCGGTCCGCAGATGGAAGTGGAAGGGGAACAAATCGCCATTGATGTCGATGGCGTTGCCACCGCATTGTCTGACGCTGACAGCGTCGTCATCATTCCCGGCTACGGCATGGCGGTAGCGCAGGCCCAACAGAGCGTTTCGGAGCTTGTTCGTCGCTTGCGCAGTCAGGGCAAGGAGGTGCGCTTTGCAATCCATCCCGTTGCCGGGCGGCTCCCCGGCCACATGAACGTCCTGCTTGCAGAAGCCAAAGTGCCCTACGACATCGTTTTAGAGATGGACGAGATCAACGATGATTTCCCCGACACCGACGTCGCCATCGTGATCGGCTCCAACGATATCGTTAATCCGGCTGCACAGGACGATCCTAACTCCCCAATCGCAGGAATGCCGGTTCTAGAGTGTTGGAAGGCAAAGCAGGTTTTTGTTTCCAAACGCGGACAGGGCAAAGGCTATTCCGGCGTCGAAAATCCGCTGTTCTTCAAGGACAACACGCGGATGCTCTACGGTGATGCGAAGGACTCCATCGACCAACTCCTCCAGCGCATGGCCTAGCCGTGCGTCGCCCAGACGCTGTCTGAAAG
>JBCBCT010000033.1:23636-26759 GCA_038530365.1 Pseudomonadota bacterium
CCCGAGACTGGCTTGAGGCTGGCCTCACAAGCCGCTACACAGGGACGGTCGCTATTGAATCGTCCGAATGCACGCACCTCGTCCGCGCTTATCCAGCGGTACAGAAAGCACTTTGAGGGAAAATCACGATGATGGGTTTTAAGTCTGTGAAGGCCGCTTTCTTTGCCTGCCTTTTCACACTCGCACTTGCCACAACAGGCATGATCGCCACGCCAGCGGATGCGAAGTCGACCTGCAAAGGCATGTCGAAATCAGCCTGCGAAAGCAGCACAACCTGCTCCTACGTGAAAGCCTTCACGCGGAAGGACGGAGCCCGCGTCAAAGCATTTTGCCGCGCAAAGCCGGGCCAAGGCGCAAAAAGAACCGCAAAGAAGACGACAACGACACGCAAGACAACGGCCAAAGCTTCGTCTGGCACCAAAAAAGCTCCGGTGAAGAAGGCGTCCGTCAAGGCCTCGGACGCGGCTGATACCAAGACGGCAAAACGCAAGTCGGCCAAAAAGTCGACCACCAAAACATCCACAAAAAAGACAACGGCCAAGAAGAAAACCACTAAAAAGAAGACGACACGAAAAACCGCCAGCAAGCGCAAAACCAAAAAGAGGACAGCCAAAAAAACGGCCACTGCTGGCAGCTAGTCTCGCTACGCCGCCCCAATGCCTATCAGGCCCCATCGGGCGAAATTGGACCGTTTCCGTGCGCATCAAGACCGAACGTCTCGCCTTTCTTCACGCCGACACGGTCAGCGCCCGCGAGGCCCACGACCGCCTCATTAAGCGTTACGGCACCATAGAACCCGATGGAGCCGACGTCATCGTCGCTTTGGGCGGCGATGGCTTCATGTTGCAAACCCAACTCCGGTTTATGGGGTCCGGCATTCCCATCTATGGAATGAACAAAGGCACCATCGGCTTTCTCATGAATACCTACGAGGAAACCGATCTGCCGATGCGCATCGCAACCGCCCTCATGGAAACCATTCACCCGCTGCAAACCATGGTGCAAACGCAGGACGGTGCGGCACACCGCGCAACCGCGTTCAACGAGGTTTCATTGTTTCGGCAGTCCCACCAAGCAGCGCGGTTGAAAATCGACATTGACGGCAATCAACGCATGGACCGGCTGGTGTGCGACGGAGTGATGGTAGCCAGCCCGCAGGGATCAACGGCGTATAATCTGTCCGCCCACGGGCCTATCCTGCCGCTCAAAGCGCCCCTGCTCGCCCTCACACCGGTCAGCGCGTTTCGCCCCAGAAACTGGCGTGGCGCGCTTTTGCCGAACACCTCTAAAGTCACGATCTCCGTTCTCGAACACGAAAAACGCCCGGTGAACGCCGTGGCGGACAACACCGAGTTCAAATCCGCCGTGAAAGTGGAAGTCTGGGAAGACCGCGAGGCCGAAGGTCTTCTTCTTTTCGACCCCCAACACAGTTGGGATGAGCGGATCCTTGAAGAGCAGTTCCGTTACTAAGAACACGCAATGGCGTGTTCAGGCATGGCCTGCGGAAAGACTGTTTCTGCGTCGAGGCTTTTTGCGTATCGGTGCTGGAAAGCCCAGCGCACAGTTTTAAGCTGCAAGCAGCAATTGACGGTCGTATTGACGTGCTGCCAGACGACGATTTTCCGCCGCCATCTGGTAGAGCAACGCCAGCAGAGCCGGATCAGCTTCGCCAAACGCCTCCACACGGTCGACAATCGCCATCACCAGATCATGACCAACAAGCCCCGCCCGCACTGTGGTCAAAGCAGCATCGAATACGCTCAAGGTTGCCGCCGGCAGGCCAGCCTTTGTGTGGAGCGCCCGGTAGGCAGAGGAACGGTTCGCCTTGATCATCGAACGCGTGCGCCGCAGCGACAGGCCGGACAGATGGGCCATGGCAACCTCAAAAAAGTGCATTTGGCCTTCGCAGACCGCCCGCAACATAAGCGTTGGGTTCAACTGTCCGGTTTCGCTCAGATGCTCAACATAGACCTGCATTTCTTTGGTTTCTGCAAAGGAAGCGAGAGCCAACGTGCCGCGGCTCTTGGCCTGATTGGCCGCCGACAGCAGTTTGCCCTCATCAACATCAAACGCGCCCACCGCGAAATCCACAAGCGAGGTGGCCAAACCGTGGACCAGCAATTGACGGGTTTTGGGCATGATCGTTTCATCATCCAAAAGCACACGGCGCACACAAGCGTCGTCGGCCAGCCTTTTAGCCAGATCATGTTTCAGTTCAGCCGAAAGCAAAACGCCCTCGTTTTCGAGAAGCGCAACGACGGCCACAGGCGCGCCAAAAGCAACCAGTGTGCGAACGGTCTTGGCGTCCAGTTCGTCGCGTTTGGCCACCGCAGTTTGGCACACCGCATCCCCGTCCCGCGCGGCGTGGACCAGCGCCTGCACGCCCAAGAGCGGTGACAGTTTGAGAATGTGTCCGGCGACTTCCGGGATATCGCGAGACAGGCTCCAAACTAGCGTGCGGGGCAGGAAATCACACGGCGCCAATGCCAGCGCCATGGCGCTGCGAACAACCGGGCTTGGATCATCAAGGAAAAGCGTAAAGACCTGTTCAGTATCGGGAATTTCATCCACCGCGATGTCGCGGGCAATATAACGCTTGGCCAATGTGGTCACACCATCAGCCCGCTCACCCACGCAGGCCAAGGCGGCCCACGCCATAAAACGCTCAACAAACATCACGCAACTCCAACAAACGCGTACGCAACAAAACCAAAGGACAAAACACGTCCCCACTGAACATCACGCTATCAGCCAAGGGTTAAACGTTCGTTCACCACGTTTATTGAGGGCCTGCTAACCATATTTGGCTGCCCTCCAGTCTACGACATACTTGCTGCAAGCCGGTGTCGGCGCTAGTTTTACGGGCTTTAAGGGTTGGGAGACATCACAGTGGCCGGGCTCTATCTGGATGCCTTTTTTGAAGGTCAAACCTTCGACCATGCATTGCGCAAAACCGTGACGGAAAGCGACAACATGTTGTTTTCCACCATGACGCTCAATCCGCAGCCTCTTCACATAGACCGGCATTTTGCCGCCTCCACCGAGTGGGGCGAACCGCTTGTCAACTCACTGTTCACCCACGGGTTGGTGATTGGAATTTCAGTCCAAGATACAAACCTTGTA
>JBCBCT010000034.1:0-26561 GCA_038530365.1 Pseudomonadota bacterium
AAGTGCGTGCCCATGTTGCGGAGATGTTTGGCAACACGTTGGTGACCAAACAAACTGGTCCCGAGGGCAAACAGGTTAACCGGCTCTATCTGGAAGATGGGGCGGACATTGAAACCGAGCTGTATTGCTCCATCCTCGTCAACCGCGAAACCGGAAAAGTGTCCTTCGTGGCATCCACCGAAGGCGGCATGGACATCGAAGCGGTGGCTGAAGAGACGCCGGAGAAAATCCACACCATCGACATCGACGTGGCCGATGGCGTAACCGATGAAAAAGCAGCCGCTCTGGTCTCGGCCTTTGCGTTGTCGGGCGCAGCTGCCGAAGAGGGTCCCGGGCTGTTTCGGACGCTGTACCAAGCCTTCACCGAAACGGACATGAGCCTTCTTGAAGTGAACCCGTTGATCGTCATGAAAAACGGATCTTTGCGGGTGTTGGACGCCAAGGTTTCCTTTGATGGCAATGCTGAGTTCCGCCACGGGGACCTTCAAGAGCTGCGCGATCTGACCGAAGAAGACGACAAGGAAATTGAAGCCTCAAAGTATGACCTCGCCTATGTGGCGCTCGACGGGGACATTGGCTGCATGGTGAACGGCGCTGGGCTTGCCATGGCGACGATGGACATCATCAAACTGTACGGTGCGGAGCCTGCAAATTTCCTCGACGTTGGCGGCGGCGCGACGACCGAGAAGGTGACAGCGGCCTTCAAGATCATCACCGCAGACCCGAACGTGAAGGGCATTCTGGTCAACATTTTCGGCGGCATCATGCGCTGTGATGTGATTGCTGAAGGCGTGGTGACGGCTGTGAAAGAGGTGGGGCTGAAAGTGCCACTCGTCGTGCGCTTGGAAGGCACGAATGTTGAGCAGGGCAAAGCGATCTTGAACAACAGCGATGTGGACGTGGTGGCCGCAGATGATCTCGACGATGCGGCGCAAAAGATCGTCAAGGCGGTGAAGGGCTGATGGCGTTGCTCCTTCCTCTTCAGCTCCTGCGACCCGTGCTCGTCCTTGTCGCGCTTGTTTTTGTTGCAGGTGCTGCGCACGCACAGTCGGCGTCTAACACGGCGCTTGGGAATACCGACGCCAATCCTGACCCTGTTTTCGTGTTTAACCGCATTTGTTATGCGCAGGTTCCCGACGTTCGTGCGATCCGTTCCATGTCTCTGGAGCTTGCCTGGCGTTCCATGGCGAAGGAAGAACTGGCGCAGTTTAAGACCGTTGATGAGCCGAAGGTTCTCGATGGTTGGGACGTGCAGGTGGGAGAGCGCCTGTTCAAAGTTGCCGTCCAGCAATCCGGATTGACAGCTTCGCAGAAAAAAGCCTTCCCCGATTTTGGCGCGGGCACGGCCACCACATGCTCCATCGTGTTGGACGATCAGCAATTGGCATCTGTTTTTATGCCCAACATGCAAACTCTGGCGGGCAAAGAGCCGGTCAGCAAGGATGTGCCTGAAGGTCTTTTGCAGGTCACAACCTGGGCTGGCGGCAATGATGCCATCAAAGTCTTCTTGGTCGCTAAGGCACCGGCAACGGGCAAAGGCGGTCTGTTGAACGTGACGGTGCTGCAAAAGTGATGGGCATCGCAGAACAGACATGTGCTGGGCGAAGACGTGCCGTAGGTAGCCGATGGCTTCTGCGCGGCGGGCGCACCGAACTAACCCGTCTGAGCGATGGTCTCCTTTCCTCCAAAGGTCGACATTGGGTGCCTTACCCTTTGGGCCCAACAAGGACGCCATCATGCTAAAATTCCTCACCCGTCAAACAGTAACTGGCCTGGCCGCACCGCGCCCGCCCGTAATTCGCCCGACCATCACTGGCTTGAGCCTAGCCTTCGCGACCGTTGCGAGCCTCCTGACGGCTACACTCGCGTTTTCTGGAGCGGCCAACGCCCAACAGATTGATCGACCGAACGCTGCCGGTCCCCTCCATTCCGTGTGGGTTTATAAACTGCTGTGCTACGACCCGATGCCCGATGAAACCAAGGTGGAGGCCATGGCCACCCAGTTCGGGTTTCGTCCCATCACGGGGGCTGCTCTTAAAGGCTTCGCGCCGCCCGCGCCTACAACGTATCTGAAGGCTTGGGAGGTCGACGACCACCAGCGCACCTTCAAAACCGCCATCTCAAAATCCAAAATTGACGAGGGTACCGCTGCGACGTTCCCGAACTTTGCCAATGGAACCTCCATCGGCTGCACCGTGGTTTTGCCCGCAAAAGATGATCCCAAGGCCGTCTTGGCCAGCATGACCCAATTGACCCAGCGCAAGCCCGATGAAACCTATCCGGCTGGGCCATTCACCGTGTCATCCTGGACCGGCACAACGGACACCAACGTCTTCCTCGTTTACCACTACGCCCCCAGCAACGGAAAACCCGGCGGCCTGTTGTCGTTGGTGACGTTGTCAAAATAAACACCTCAATCGGGGCCGGTTGACCGGCCCCTTCACACCCTATCGCCGCAAGGCGAGCCGCATCTGGCTGAGACAAGACTGTACCGGAGAACCACGTGTCCATACTCATCAACAAAGACACCAAAGTTATCGTTCAGGGACTGACGGGCAAAACCGGCACGTTCCACACCGAACAGGCCTTGGCCTACCACGGCACTCAAATGGTGGCGGGAACCCACCCCAAAAAGGGCGGCGAGACCTGGAGCGCCGCCAATGGGGCGGGGGATCTGCCGATCTTCACGACCGTTGCGGAAGCCAAGGAAAGCACCGGTGCCAACGCCTCCGTCATCTACGTGCCACCGGCTGGCTGCGCAGCGGCCATCGAAGAGGCGATTGATGCTGATATTCCGCTCATTGTGGCCATCACAGAGGGCGTGCCGGTTTTGGACATGGTGCGGGTGAAGGCCAAGCTGGAGAAATCAAATTCCAGGCTCATCGGCCCCAACTGTCCCGGGGTTTTGACGCCCAACGAATGCAAAATCGGTATTATGCCGGGGTCGATTTTCAAACAGGGTTCGGTTGGTGTCCTGTCGCGTTCCGGTACGCTGACGTATGAAGCGGTGTTTCAGACCACCAATGCCGGCCTTGGCCAAACCACAGCGGTCGGGATCGGCGGTGATCCGGTGAAGGGCACAGAATTCATCGATGTGCTGGAAATGTACCTGGCGGACGATGCCACAAAGAGCATCATCATGATCGGTGAAATTGGCGGCTCCGCCGAAGAAGACGCCGCCCAATTCCTGGCTGATGAGAAGAAAGCGGGACGCTGGAAACCCACCGTGGGATTCATCGCAGGGCGCACCGCTCCCCCCGGACGCACGATGGGCCATGCCGGCGCCGTTATCTCCGGCGGCAAGGGCGGTGCCGAAGACAAAATTGAAGCCATGGAAGCGGCAGGCATCAAAGTATCACCCTCCCCGGCCAAGCTGGGGGAAACCTTGATGGCTGTGCTCAAAGGCTAAGCGACCCACCGGTTGTGGCCGGTGTCGAAAACGAAACAGCACTGCCTTCCCGCCTGGAGGGCCGTGCTGTTGAAAGAGGGAGCCGAAGGTGACTTCGGAACATCGTAATGGCGCGCAACGAAGCCAATGAAGCCTTTGCAGCGAGTTCTTTCCTATACGGTGGCAACGCCGGTTATGTGGAGGAATTGTATGCCGACTACCGGCAGAACCCGGCATCGGTTCATCCCGATTGGCAAGCCTTTTTCGATGGCCTTGGGGACGACGCCGGGGATGTGATCAAGAACGCCAAGGGCGCGTCCTGGAAGAAGTCCCATTGGCCAATTCCCGCCAATGGTGAATTGACCTCAGCCCTTGATGGCCACTGGGCCGATGATGAGATTTTGAGCGAAACGAAGGTCGCAGCCGCGATCTCCGCCAAAAGCCCCGTTAAAGGCGAAGACATCCAGCAGGCTACGCGGGACTCCATCCGCGCGATCATGATGGTGCGGGCCTACCGCATGCGCGGGCATCTGCACGCCAATCTCGACCCGCTGGGGCTTGCGGCGAAAAAGAACGACCACAACGAACTGCATCCATCGGCCTATGGCTTCACGGAAGCGGACTACGACCGCAAGATTTTCATCGATCACGTTTTGGGGCTGGAGTTTGCAACCATCCCCGAAATGCTGGCGATCCTGCAGCGCACCTATTGTTCCACCTTGGGTGTGGAATTCATGCACATCTCCAATCCGGCGGAAAAAAGCTGGATCCAGGAACGCATTGAAGGGCCGGATAAGGAAATTTCTTTCACCGATAACGGCAAACTGGCGATCCTGAACAAGCTGGTTGAAGCGGAAGGCTTCGAGAAATTTCTCGATGTGAAATATAAGGGTACCAAGCGCTTTGGTCTCGATGGCGGGGAATCGCTCATTCCGGCGCTGGAGCAAATCATCAAACGGGGCGGGCAGCTTGGCCTGCAAGAGATCGTGTTGGGCATGGCCCACCGCGGCCGCTTGAACGTTTTGACGAACGTGATGTCGAAACCATTCCGTGCGGTGTTTCACGAATTCAAAGGCGGCTCCTTCAAGCCCGAAGACGTGGAGGGGTCCGGCGATGTGAAATACCACCTTGGCGCCTCCTCTGACCGCGCGTTTGATGGAAACAACGTCCACCTTTCCTTGACCGCTAACCCCTCGCATTTGGAAATCGTCAATCCGGTGGTGCTGGGTAAGGTGCGCGCCAAGCAGGACCAATTGGTGCCCAAGCGGGAGGACGGAACCCGCGACCGCTCCTGCGTGCTGCCCCTGCTGTTGCACGGCGATGCGGCCTTTGCTGGCCAAGGCGTGGTGGCGGAGTGTTTTGGTCTGTCAGGGCTCAAGGGCCACATCACGGGCGGCTCGATCCATGTGATCATCAACAACCAGATCGGCTTTACCACCAATCCACGCTTTTCGCGTTCATCGCCCTATCCGTCGGACGTGGCCAAGATGATCGAAGCGCCCATTCTCCATGTGAACGGCGATGACCCCGAAGCGGTGGTGTATGCGGCCAAGATTGCCATCGAGTTTCGCCAGCATTTCGGAAAGCCGGTGGTCATCGACATGTTCTGCTACCGTCGCTTTGGCCACAATGAAGGGGATGAGCCGGCGTTCACGCAACCGATCATGTACCGCCAGATCAAGAGCCACGATTCCGCGCTTTCGATTTACGCGCGCAAACTAAAGCGTGAGGGCCTGATCGAAGATGATACGGCGTCGGTTGAAAAAGCCGCTTTCCGAGCCAAGCTCGACGAAGAATTCGATATTGCCGAAGGCTTTAAGCCCAACAAGGCCGATTGGCTGGATGGTGCTTGGTCGGGGTTGAAGGTTGCTGGCGCCGCTGAAGACCCGCGCCGGGGTCGCACCGGCGTTGAGCTCGATGAATTGAAAGACATCGGGCGAAAAATCACCCATGTGCCCGAAGGCTTCAACATCCACCGCACCGTCAAGCGTTTCATGGATAACCGCGCGCAGATGATTGAAACCGGAGAGGGCCTTGATTGGGCGACCGGCGAGGCTTTGGCTTTCGGCACGTTGCAGCGCGAAGAGATCAAGATCCGGTTGTCGGGGCAGGACTGTGAGAGGGGGACGTTCTCCCAGCGCCATTCGGTTTTGTACGACCAGCAGGATGAGAGCCGCTACATACCGCTTGATAATCTGGGCGGCGGTGCTGCCGGGTATGAAGTCATCAACTCCATGCTCTCCGAAGAAGCGGTGCTGGGTTATGAATACGGCTATGCGCTGGCGGAACCCAACGGCCTGACCATTTGGGAGGCGCAATTTGGGGACTTCGTAAACGGCGCGCAGGTGGTGATTGACCAGTTCATTTCATCGGGCGAGCGCAAATGGCTGCGCATGTGCGGCTTGGTGATGCTTTTGCCCCACGGTTACGAAGGGCAGGGACCGGAGCACTCTTCGGCGCGTTTGGAGCGGTTTTTGCAGTCGTGCGCGGAAGACAACATGCAGGTCGCCAATTGCACGACCCCTGCGAACTATTTTCACATTCTGCGACGTCAGGTGAAGCGCGACTTCCGCAAACCGCTGATCATGATGACCCCCAAAAGCCTGCTGCGTCACAAGCGGGCGGTGTCAAAACTTGAAGAATTGGGACCGGATACGACCTTCCACCGCCTGCTGTGGGACGATGCGGAAATGTTGCCCGATGAACCGATCAAGCTGGTGGCGGACAAGAAGATTAAGCGCGTGATCCTGTGCACCGGAAAGGTTTATTTTGATTTGTACGAAGAGCGGGAAAAGCGCGGCGTGAACGATGTTTATCTGCTGCGGGTGGAACAGCTCTATCCGTTCCCGGCCAAGGCGCTGATCACGGAACTGTCCCGCTTCAAGGATGCTGACATCGTGTGGTGTCAGGAAGAACCCAAGAACATGGGCGCTTGGGGCTTTATTGAGCCTTATATCGAATGGGTGCTGAAACACATCGGGGCGAAGCACGAGCGGGCGCGCTATTGTGGCCGTGCGGCTGCGGCGTCCCCGGCCACGGGGCAGATGTCTCGGCACCTCCATCAATTGCAGAGCTTTCTGGACGAGGCCTTTGATCTCACGACGTAGCCGGGCCCTTCGGTCCGGGTCCAAAGACGTAGACTGTTATGACATGTGGAAGGCCACCGCGGGCCTTTGAGAGGACAAACCATGGCGACTGAAATTCGAGTGCCCACACTGGGTGAATCGGTGAGCGAAGCCACGATCGGAAAATGGCTCAAACAGCCCGGCGAGACGGTGAAGGCCGACGAGCCGCTGGTGGAATTGGAAACCGATAAGGTGAGCGTCGAGGTGCCGGCGCCAGCCGATGGCGTGTTGCAAGAGATCATTGCCGGTGAAGGTGAAACGGTTGAAGTGGCGGCGCTGCTTGCTTCATTCGCCGAAGGGGGGAGCGCTGCGGATTCAGCACCGGCGGCCGTTGCGGCTTCGACTGCAACTGCGGCACCGGTGACAGCGGCAAAAGGTTCCGGCGGTGAGATGTTTGATGTCATCGCGCCCAGCGCCGGTGAATCGGTCACGGAGGCAGAAATCGGCACGTGGCACGTGGCGGTCGGGGCCGCCGTTTCCATCGATGATCCCTTGGTAGAACTTGAAACGGATAAGGCGGCTATGGACGTTCCGGCCCTGGAAGCTGGAACCTTGGCGGAGGTTTTGGCCGAAACAGGATCCGTCATCAAACCGGGGGATGTGATCGCCCGCATCAAGGTGGGCGGCACAGCGTCCGCCGCCGCAACTGCCCCAGCGGCGCAAGCTCAAGCGGATTCGCCCGCCGCCCCCGGCATGGCGCCTTCGCCTGCGGCTGCAAAACTGATGGCTGAAAACAATCTGTCCGACGGGCAGGTGTCCGGTTCTGGCAAGCGGGGCCAGGTTCTGAAAGGCGACGTTCTGAACGCCTTGGAAAAAGGGGTCACAGCGGCACCAAGCGCGGCTCCAGCTTCGGTTCCTGCTTCAGTTCCGGCGGCGCGCCCCGCGTCCGGTGCGGAAGACGAGGCGCGAGAAGAGCGTGTGCGCATGACGCGCTTGCGCCAGACCATCGCGCGCCGGTTGAAAGATGCCCAAGACACCGCCGCCATGCTCACCACCTTCAACGAGGTGGACATGGGCCCGGTGATGGAGCTTCGCAAACAGTACAAGGATCTGTTTGAGAAAAAACACGGCGTGAAACTTGGCTTCATGGGCTTTTTCTCCAAGGCCGTTTGCCATGCCCTGAAAGAAATTCCGGCGGTGAATGCCGAGATCGACGGAACCGACATCATCTTCAAGAATTACTGCCATATCGGTGTTGCCGTTGGCACCGACAAAGGCCTCGTGGTTCCGGTTGTCCGCGATGCTGATCAGATGTCGATTGCTGAAATCGAGCAGGAAATTGGCCGTCTGGGCCGCGCAGCGCGAGACGGTAAACTTGGCATGTCCGATATGCAGGGGGGCACGTTCACCATTTCCAACGGTGGTGTTTACGGCTCGCTCATGTCCACGCCGATCCTGAATGCACCGCAGTCCGGTATTTTGGGCATGCACAAGATCGAGCCGCGCCCGGTTGTCCGTGGCGGTGAAATCACCATCGCATCGATGATGTATCTTGCCCTGTCCTACGACCACCGCATCGTGGATGGCAAAGAAGCAGTCACCTTCCTCGTCCGGGTCAAAGAAAGTCTCGAAGACCCTCAGCGCCTGGTGCTGGATCTTTAGGAACAGGCGGAAGCGGGACAACAATCAAACAGAGGTTTTGAAAAAAGACATGGCCGAGCAATTCGACGTCACCGTGATCGGGTCGGGCCCGGGGGGGTATGTGTGTGCGATCAAGGCGGCGCAGTTGGGGCTTTCGGTGGCGATTGTCGAGAAAATGCCGACGCTCGGCGGAACGTGCCTGAACATCGGCTGCATTCCCTCCAAGGCGCTGCTCCATGCCTCTGAAATGTACCATGAAGCGCAGCATGGCTTTGATGCTCTGGGCATTCAGACCGGTAAGGTGAAACTCGATCTGAAACAGATGATGGCCCACAAAGACGCCACCGTCGCCTCCAATGTCGACGGCGTGTCTTACCTCATGAAAAAGAACAAGATCACGGTGTTTCACGGCCATGGCAGTTTGGCGGATGCTAACACCGTTAAAGTCACCGCAGAAGACGGTTCTGAAACCCTTCTTGGATCAAAAAACATCGTCCTGGCCACAGGGTCCACCGTCGCCGGCATTCCTGGCGTGGAGGTGGCCTTTGATGACAAAGTGATCGTCTCATCCACCGAAGCGCTGTCGTTGGAGGCTGTGCCCAAAACCATGATTATCGTCGGGGGCGGCGTGATCGGTCTGGAATTGGGTTCGGTGTGGTCCCGCCTGGGGGCCGAGGTCACAGTCGTGGAATATCTTGACACCGTTCTGGGTGGTATGGATCGTGGGGCATCCAAGCAATTTGAGCGGATTTTGAAGAAACAGGGCTTCGCCTTTCATCTCAATTCCAAAGTCACCGCGGTCGCCAAGAAAGGCCGCAAGGGCGTGGTCACGTTTGAACCTGTAAAGGGTGGCGATGCGGAAACCCTCACTGCCGATGTGGTTTTGGTCGCAACAGGCCGTGCACCGTATACCGATGGCCTGGGTCTGGAGACTGTCGGCGTAACGGCGGAGCGGGGCCGGGTGAAAACAGATGGCCAGTGGCGCACGTCTGTTTCCAGCATTTATGCCATCGGGGACGTCTGTGATGGGCCGATGCTGGCCCACAAAGCGGAGGACGAAGGCGTTGCCGTTGCTGAAACCATCGCTGGCCAGCATGGGCACGTGAACTACAATGTCATTCCCGGCGTCGTCTACACCATGCCGGAGGTGGCGAGTGTCGGTGCGACGGAAGAAGAGTTGAAAGCCAATGGCATCAACTATGTCAGCGGACAATTTCCTTTCACCGCGAACGGTCGGGCGCGGGCCATGAACGCTACGGAAGGGTTCGTGAAATTCCTGGCCGACAAGAAAACCGACACCGTCTTGGGCGTCCATATCGTGGGGCTCGGTGCCGGCGATATGATCCATGAAGCGGCGGTGCTGATGGAATTTGGCGGTTCATCCGAAGACCTCGCCCGCACCTGCCACGCGCATCCGACGATGTCGGAGGCGGTGAAAGAGGCGGCGCTGTCCACGTTTTCAAAGCCCCTGCACATGTAGGTGGGGGCTTGGTAGCGGCACAGGGTCGATAGGCACCGGATCGAGGCTTATGCCGTTTCAACGATACGGCGCTCAAGATGATGCCACAGATGACGCCGAAATTCCTGCCAAACACCACCTTGGCAAGAGTGCTGCCGCAAATGCGTTAACCCTAGCCGATCAACACTGGCATTCGTCTGCCCCGTTCCTCGCGCAATTTTTGGCATAAAAAAAGCCCGGCGGATGCGCCGGGCTTTTCAACTTCAGTCTGCGTGTCAGAAGCAATCGCTTACTCGGCGATTTTCTCGACCACTTTAGCAGCGTCTTTCGTCTCATCTGCCTTTGTGGTGGCTTCGAATGCCGGAGCTTTTTCCGGATCAAACGTGGACATCGCTTGTTCTTGCACTTGGTCCTGGACCGGCGCAGCGGATGCGGTGGCGGCTGGTGTTTTGTGGTCAGCCATTTTGCCAAAGCCGCAGGCCATTGCCGGGGCAACGGCAAATGCGGAAATCAACAAAGTTGTTGCAAGCGTCTTCATGGTCGTCTCCATCAGGGGTTGCAGTCACGGAAAAAGACTACCAGACGTTTGCTGCGTGTCAAAAAGAGACACTGGCCAAAAAGTGGGGCAGAACCGCGCAGTATCGGGCATGATTTGGAGCGGCCCTGTGCACGCGCGGCTATGGCGCTCAGGTCCCGCAGGTGTCGTTGGCCGCTTTTTCGGCGTTGAAATAGCACCGGTTGCGGGATGAACAGAATTTCCGATCGATTTTTGAATAGGTCATGATGCCGGAGCTGATCTGACCGTTGGCTTTGCGGCGGCAGCGCAGGACCATTTCGATGATCAGCCCCTTATCTGTCGCCATTTCCACCAAGGCATTGGCGTCTTTGAAGCCGGGATAAATGGTGAAATTGCCTGCATAGGAACCTGTGGTGCCAGAGAGGGCGGTCACGGCAACCAGGCTGGCGAGCATAAATTTGCGCATTGTGTGTCTCCAAATGGGTCCCGCACAAGGGGGTTGGAGACGGTGGAGCAAACGCTATGCCATCGATTTCGTCCTATTTGGCAGTCTTTTGTTTCACTTTGGGACGATTGTCCTTAGGGGCGGCTCACGGTGTAGCCGCGGTCTTTGAGGATTTGGATAAGTCCCCGCTGCCCCGGCAAATGGAGCGCACCCACCGCGATGAAGGCACCGCCTTTTTTCAACAGGGGTTCGGATGTGTCCGCCATGCCAAAATTGCGTTGATCAATGATCGTGCGTTGAAACTCTGCATAGCCCGCGTCGGTTGGTGTCTTGGAAATGCCGTTGACATCCATATGGCGCAGCAGTGTCCACAGCAGGCCGAGTTCTTCGCGCTGGTACAGCTGGATCATCGTTTCAAACATGTCTTCCATGTGCGGACCCAGCGTGACGATTTGGTCGAGGGCGATGATCATTTCGGCTTCGGGAAGTGCATTCATGGCCTTTAACTGACCCTGCAGGGTTTCAAGGCCGACGATGGTTTTTCCAGCCGCTTTGGCGTCTTGGCCGAGAGCCATGTCGAGGAACGGCTTTCCCGCGCGTTTTCGGGCGTATTCACAGGCGGGCAGGGCGATGGCGCCCATCAGCGCCCAAGGCTTCATCTTGTTGGCGACGCTCCACGGCAGGCCGGCGGCTTCCAAGACTTTCCGTTGCAATTTGGGGACCAATTCCGGTTTGAGGCGGTCTTCAAGGGTGGTGCCGTCGAGGTAGGAGGTCATTTGGATGATCTTGAAAGCCTGGGCCGCCATTTTTTGCGGGTCCAAGATTTCTGTGATTTCCAGAGCCAGCGTCGTGCTTTGATCAAAGGCGGCTTTGGTGCGCGGTGGCAGGGCCAAAAGGCGCGGATCGGACAAATGCATGGTGCCGAAGATAAACGAATCGGCTTGCCCCGGTGTGGAAACCCGCCACAGGATGCCGTTGCCGTGGGGCACTTTGAGGGCTTCTCGTTTCAGATAGGCCAGCGTTTGGGCATCCGACGCCGCAACGGTGTCGATCATGTTCGATCCGGTGCATGTGATCTCTTCGGCTGATGCGGCGCTGGGCAGCCAAGCGCTGATCGCCACCATGCTCGCGACCAACGCAGCAATCCCGATGGAGAGCGTTGAACGGAGGCGTGCTGGCCGAAATGAAGGTCTGTGCATCGGGTAGCCCTGTGTGCGGTGTTGGTGAATATGTGGCGAATCACGCTCGAGGGTGGGCCGTTTTCCAGGCATTCATGAGATGATCTGCGTCCACAGCGGTGTATTTTTGTGTCGTGGACAGGCTCGCGTGACCCAAGAGTTCCTGAATGGTGCGCAGATCGCCGCCCGCCGACAGCAAATGGGTGGCGAAGGAATGGCGCATGGCGTGGGGTGTGGCGGTTTCAGGAAGGCCAAGCGCACCGCGCAAAGCCCGCATCGCGCGCTGCACGACCCCCGGGTTCAACGGTCCGCCGCGGGCACCCCGAAACAACGCCTCGTCGCTTTTCAGCGCAAAGGGGCATGTGTCGCGGTAGGTTTCCACCGCGTTCGCTACCGTATCGAGGCAGGGGACGGTGCGTTCCTTTCCGCCTTTGCCCATGATGCGAAGCGTTTTTGGACCGTAGCCCTTCGTGGCTGCCTCCCAGTCTTGAACGGTGAGCCCAAGAGCTTCTGAAATCCGCAACCCGCATCCATACAGGAGCCCCATGAGTGCGGCATCGCGGGCGGTGACCCAGCCCGTATCATTTTCATCGGGCGTCGAATGGAAGAGGGCATGGGTGCCTGGCTCCGTCAGGGCGACCGCGTGCTGTTCGTTGATGGGGCGTGGAACGGTGGAGGGTTGTTTGGGGCTGCGCATGGCCACAAGGCCCGCGCTGTTGGCGAGACCCTGTTGCTCTAAAAAGCGAATAAAGGAACGCAGCGACGCCAGATGCCGTGCCAGCGTTCGGGGTCCACACGCTTCCCTCCGCCGCGCGGCCAAAAAACTGCGCATGGTCGGCGGCTTCAAGTCTTTTATATCTTCGAGCGCGACGGGCGGGCTGGCGCGTTTGCCGGAAAAGCTGAAAAATCGCAACACGTCGTCACTATAGGCAGCTACGGTTTTGGGAGCCAATCGACGTTCGTCCGCCAAATGCCGCTGCCAGGCGCGAAATTGCTGCCGCAACGTCGCGTCCAAAGTGCCGTCGGTGAGCGTGTTGGCAGCGTTTTCCATCGCCAGGCTGTGCCATGGAAAGCGTTAGGATCGGGTTTATCTGCCACCCAACCCATCAAATACCTGGCAAACGCGGCGAGCAGAGTGAGAGAATACGCCTTTTGCAACCCCCGTCGGCTCACGCCGTTCATATTCGCAAAGACAATGCGTTGTTTAGCCGATGGATTGGCCAGTCTTTTCCCAGTCTGCCAAAAATGCCGCCAAGCCAGCATCCGTGAGGGGGTGTTTCACCAATTTTTCGATTGTGCTCGGCGGCAGGGTCGCGACGTCGGCACCCGCTATGGCGCAGTCTTTGACGTGATTGACGGTGCGGATGGAGGCCGCCAAGATTTCCGTCTCAAACATGTAATTGTCAAAAATCGTGCGGATATCCTCAATGAGCTCCATGCCGTTAATGCCCATATCGTCGAGGCGACCAATGAAAGGTGAAACATAGGTTGCTCCGGCTTTGGCCACCAAAAGGGCTTGGTTGGCGTTGAAGCAGAGGGTCATGTTCGTTTTGAACCCTTCATCCACGAGCGTTCGGCAGGCTTTTACGCCGTCCATAGTGATCGGCAGTTTGATGCAGATATTTTCGGCGATGCCCGCAAGGGCGCGGCCCTCTTTCAACATCGTGTCATAATCGGTGGCGGCGACCTCACCGGACACATCCCCGTCGACAATGGCGCAGATTTCTTCCAACACTTCGGAGATGTTGCGCCCTGACTTCAAAATAAGCGATGGATTGGTCGTCACGCCGTCGAGCAGGCCGGTGGCGTTCCAGGCTCGGATTTCGTCCACATCAGCGGTGTCGAGAAAAAACTTCATGGTCTGCCTTTCCGGTGGCGCATTGGGTTGGAATGAACGGTTTCTCGCAAATTTTGCGAAAAGCGCTTCCGCTTTGCGCGTTCTAGAGCATTTTTTCTCAGTGTGTCGTGGGATTTTTTTGGACCGTCCTCAAAATTCGATGTGCCGTGGTGTCCTCCGTTTCTCGAGCTCCCAGGGTGTCCAACCATGAAGGGTTCAACAACAGCGGGCGGACGAGGGGCGACGCCTTTGTCTCTGTTTGATGATCTGAAGGTGGTTGAGGTTCTGCTGCCCATACCGGCGGAGCGGGCTTATTCCTATGCGGTCCCCGAAGGTTTGGATCTGCAACCGGGGGATTATGTGCAGGTGCCCCTGGGGCCTCGGAGGGTTGCCGGTGTTGTTTGGGATCCGTCTGCCGACGGTGATGGGGTGGGCCCGTCAAAACTTCGCCCCGTGGACCATCGCTTTGACTGTCCCCCCGTGTCGCCGAGCCTGCGGGCGTTTATTTCCTGGCTCGCCGATTACACCGTTTCTTCGCCGGGCATGGTGCTTCGTTCTCTGCTGAGGGTTCCAACGGCGCTTGATCCTGAGCCACCGCTTGCCGGTTTGCGTTATACAGGTGTGGCCCCGCAACGGCTCACCAAAGCGCGGCAGCGTCTCATCACATTTTTGGCGGATACCCCCCAAGCGGCATGGACCAAGTCGGGTCTGGCAAACGCCTCCGGCGTCACCCCAAGCGTTGTCGAAGGCTTGGTTAAGCTCGGTCTTTTCGAGCCCGTTGATATTCCAGCCCCCGCGGTGGTGGCCCCGCCCCAGGCGGACTTTTCGCCCACGCGTTTGTCGGTCCAGCAGGCGGCGGTTGCGAACGCTTTGAAGGCGGCTGTGACGGCGCAGGGATTTTCGACCCATTTGATTGATGGCGTCACAGGATCAGGGAAAACCGAAGTCTATTTTGAAGCCCTTGCGGCGGCTCTTACTGTTGGAAAACAGGTCCTCATCTTGCTGCCGGAAATTGCGCTCACGGCCACATTTCTGGAGCGGTTTGAACAACGCTTTGGTGCGCCGCCCGCGCCATGGCATTCGGGCATGCCGCCCAAATTGCGGGAGCGGGTGTGGCGACAGGTGGCGACGGGGCAGGTGCGGGTCGTGGCCGGTGCGCGCTCAGCCTTGTTTTTGCCGTTTGCTGAACCGGGCTTGATCATCGTCGATGAGGAGCATGACACCGCCTATAAGCAGGAAGACCGGGTGTTTTATAACGCGCGGGATATGGCGGTGGCGCGGGCGTCTATGGGGGGATTCCCCTGTATCTTGGCCTCCGCAACTCCGGCCATCGAAACGCGGGTTAATGCAGATCAAAACCGCTACCGGCGCCATGATCTGCCTAGCCGCCATGGCGACGCTGTTCTCCCGGAGATTTCCACCATTGATCTTCGAAAACACCCGCCGGAGCGGGGCCAGTTTCTATCGCCCGTGTTGCGTCGCGCCATGCAAGACACGTTGGACAGAGGGAAGCAATCGCTTCTGTTTCTCAATCGTCGCGGCTATGCGCCTTTGACCCTGTGTCGGGTGTGTGGTTTTCGCTTCGAATGCAGCAATTGTTCGGCATGGTTGGTGGAACATCGGTTTCGCGGCCAGTTGCAATGCCACCATTGTGGCCACAGCGAACCGACGCCTGAGGCGTGCCCCAACTGCGGGGCGTTGGATCATCTGGCAGCCTGCGGCCCGGGCGTGGAGCGCGTAGCGGAGGAAACGGATGCCGCGTTTCCCAATGCCCATATTATCGTTTTGTCGTCCGATATGATGGGTGGCGTCTCGCGCCTGCGCATGGAACTTGACGCCATTGCCGATGGGCAGGCCGATATCGTTATCGGCACGCAGGTGGTGGCCAAAGGGCACAATTTTCCAAAAATGACCTGTGTTGGCGTTGTCGATGCAGACCTTGGTCTGGCCAATGGTGATCCGCGGGCCGCCGAGCGGACGTTTCAACTGCTCAGCCAGGTCACGGGCCGTGCCGGCCGGGCCGGCGGGGCAGCAACGGGTTATCTTCAAACCTATGCACCGGAGCATCCGGTGATCCAGGCGCTGGCATCGGGGGACCGCGAGGCGTTTTTTGAACGGGAAATTGAGATGCGCCGCTTGGCGGGCCTGCCGCCGTTTTCGCGTCTGGTGGCGCTCATTGTCTCCGCCGTTGAAAAAGGTGAAGCGGAGCGTCACGCCAAAGCTCTGCGTCAGGCCGCACCGCAGCAATCAGACCTTGCCATTCTTGGACCGGCGGAAGCGCCCATGGCGTTGGTGCGCGGACGCCATCGCTACCGCCTGTTGGTGCAAGCGCCGCGCGCTTTTGCCGTGCAAAATTATGTGCGGACTTGGCTCGCCTCCGGGCCAAAGGAACGGGGCAGCGTGCGGGTGCAGGTGGACGTGGATCCCCAGAGTTTTCTTTGAGCGCGTGCGTTTATTCAACGTGCGATCAATGAACCGCAGTGACTTTCTGTGAAGGATGAGGATAAGCGGCGGGACCCAAAGTCTGCGAGCGCTCTCCCATGCTAAATTTTGCCCTGCCAGTCTCATCCAGCGAGGCCCTCGCCATGATGGTGCTGTTCATTGCGCTGGCCGGTGGCCTTCTCACCCTTATCAAGCCGCGCATGATCATGGACTGGACCGGATTGCGACTGGTTGAAGGACGGCAATTTGGGCTGTCAGAAATTCGCGGTCCGCTGGGTGGGTTCTACGTTGGGGTTGCGCTCTATGTTTTGCTGTCGCCGGACCGGCCCTATCTGATTTTAGCGAGTGCGTTTGCATTTGCCTGTTTTGGTCGAATCGTGGCCTATGCGTTGGACGGTGTGCGCAGTCGCGAGAATGTTCTGTCTTTCATCGGGGACGCCATTCTTGCCACCATTCCGTTGATGCATGTTTTGGGAGGATTTTGGTTTATCGAAGCGATCATCGGGTGGTAGAGGGTGCGCACTGTTTCAAATTCGCACTTTTAAGACGTATCGATGGTTGAACTGACGATTCCCGACCAATGGCCGGAATTTATGGCTTGGCTCACAGCTGTTGCGACGGTGCTGATCGGCATCGTGATCATGGTGGCCCCGGTGCCGATGATGGCATGGCTGGGTTTGGCGCCGACGCGGGCCGATGGAATTTCAGAGGTTCGTGGCCCGTTTGGCGGCGTTTGGGTGGGCCTTGGTCTTGCCTGCGTGCTGCTGGCCCAACCGTTCACCTATTTTGCGCTTGGCTTGGCGTTTCTGGTTGCCGTGCTGGGGCGGCTGCTATCCTTTGTTGTGGACCGAAGCCTGACGATTCACTGCGCGGTCGCGACGATTTTTGAAGCGCTTTCGGCTTACTTTCCTTTGCGATTTGCCGCCGATGCGCTCGGTCTGATGTGAGCCTCCCGGGCCACGCTTCCACGGTTGCTTTCACGACTGATTTTCGGCGGTTTCGCGAATTTGCGACAATCCATACAAAAGAGGCATTGGCACCGTGTTGCGACTCAAAAAAGCCCATGCTAGGGGGAGCGCGCTTGCGGGGCGGGCGGTTGCTTTTGTTTCGTTCCTGCGCCCATGACGTTCAGCCAAGTGTCCATAGAAGCGTGCGCCCTCGCGGTTTATTCTTTCTGGACCACGACTAGAGAAGATCACCATTGGCCGATTCCTCCTCCAACTCCTCCGGCACCGTTTCGGGTGTAGCCGAACGGTATGCGTCGGCCCTGTTTGAGCTGGCTGTTTCTGAAAAAGCGCTTCCGGCTGTTGAAAAAGATGTCGCAAGCCTGTCCGCAATGCTGGATGGCAGCGATGATCTCAAGCGTCTGGTTCGTTCGCCGGTGTTTACTGCGGAAGAGCAGGCGGCAGCCCTCGGCGCTGTTTTAGAAAAAGCTAAAATCGGCGGTTTGGTCGGAAATTTCATTCGCGTTGTTGCTGGCAACCGTCGGCTGTTTGCGGTGCCGGATATGCTGCGCTCCTTTCGCGAAAAATTGTCAGCACATCGTGGCGAAGTCGCCGCCGATGTTGCGGTGGCGGAAGCTCTGACAGCGGCCCAGACGAAGCAACTGCAAACCACACTTAAAGGTGTTGTTGGAAAAGACGTGACCTTGAGTGTCACCGTCGATCCCAGCCTTTTGGGAGGCATGATCGTGAAGGTCGGCTCCCGACAAATCGATACGTCCCTACGGACAAAACTTTCTACCCTGAAGCTCGCACTTAAAGAGGTCGGCTAAGATGGACATTCGTGCTGCGGAAATTTCCGCAATTCTGAAAGACCAGATCAAAAATTTTGGCAAGGAAGCGGAAGTTTCCGAAGTTGGACAGGTCCTGTCCGTTGGTGACGGCATCGCCCGCGTCTACGGCCTCGATAATGTGCAGGCCGGTGAAATGGTTGAGTTTCCCGGCGGGATTTCCGGGATGGCGCTGAACCTGGAAACCGACAACGTGGGCGTCGTGATTTTCGGCTCCGACCGTGACATTAAAGAAGGCGATACGGTCAAGCGGACCGGTGCGATCGTGGACGTACCAGTCGGGAAAGAACTTCTGGGGCGCGTCGTTGATGGTCTCGGCAATCCGATTGACGGTAAGGGCCCGATCAAATCCAAAACCCGCGCGCGGGTGGACGTGAAAGCGCCGGGCATTATCCCACGCAAATCCGTGCATGAGCCGATGTCCACAGGCCTCAAGGCCATCGACGCTTTGATCCCGGTGGGCCGTGGTCAGCGCGAGCTGGTCATTGGCGACCGTCAGACCGGCAAGACAGCGATCATTCTTGATACGTTTCTGAACCAGAAGCCGGCCCATGATGCGGGCAAAGAGAGCGACAAGCTCTACTGCGTCTACGTGGCTGTGGGTCAAAAACGCTCCACCGTTGCGCAGTTCGTGAAAGTGTTGGAAGAGCGCGGAGCACTTGAGTATTCCATCGTTGTGGCGGCAACCGCTTCTGACCCTGCTCCGATGCAGTATCTTGCGCCATTTACCGGTTGCGCCATGGGTGAGTATTTCCGCGATAACGGGATGCACGCGCTGATCGGCTACGACGATTTGTCCAAACAGGCTGTGGCGTACCGTCAGATGTCGCTTTTGCTGCGCCGTCCGCCCGGTCGCGAAGCGTACCCCGGCGACGTGTTCTATCTGCATTCGCGCCTGCTTGAGCGGTCCGCGAAATTGAATGAAGACAACGGCTCCGGTTCTTTGACCGCCCTTCCGGTGATTGAAACCCAAGGCAACGACGTGTCGGCATTTATCCCGACGAACGTGATTTCGATTACGGACGGTCAGATCTTCCTGGAAACCGATCTTTTCTTCCAGGGCGTGCGTCCAGCTGTGAACGTTGGTCTTTCGGTGTCCCGCGTGGGGTCTGCGGCTCAGGTAAAAGCCATGAAACAGGTGGCCGGTTCGATTAAAGGCGAGCTTGCCCAGTACCGCGAAATGGCAGCATTTGCGCAGTTCGGTTCCGACCTTGATGCGGCCACACAGCGCTTGCTGAACCGTGGCGCCCGGCTCACCGAGCTTCTGAAGCAGCCGCAGTTTTCGCCGTTGAAAACCGAAGAACAGGTTTGCGTCCTTTACGCCGGCGTGAACGGTTATCTTGACGATAACCCGGTTTCTAAAGTTGGTGATTTCGAGCAAGGTTTGCTGGCCTCACTGCGAGCGGATCATGCCGATCTTCTGTCGGACATCGCGTCCAAGCAGGCGTTGGATGATGATCTGACGACGCGGTTGAAAGCGGCGATTGACGCCTTCGCGAAGGGCTTTGAATAGGCCCACGCTTTGGGCGGTGTGGCCGCCCGGGTGTTTTGGGAGCGCTGGTACTTTTTTAGCGCTTCACACGGGTTGAAACGAGTGGGACAGCTTAATGGCTTCACTTAAGGATCTGCGAAACCGGATTGCTTCGGTTAAGGCGACGCAGAAAATCACCAAAGCCATGCAGATGGTGGCGGCGGCAAAGCTTCGCCGCGCCCAAGGCGCTGCGGAGGCCGCGCGCCCCTATTCGCAGCGCATGGACGCTGTGATGGCAAATATCGCAACGGCTATTGGTGATGCCGAAGATGCTCCGCGTTTGTTGGCGGGCACCGGCAAAGATCAGACCCATCTTCTGGTGGTGGCCACCGCCGAGCGCGGTCTGTGCGGTGGTTTTAACTCGTCGATTGCCCGTCTGGCCCGCTTGAAGGCCCGCGAGCTTTTGGCCGCTGGGAAGGATGTTAAAATCCTGCCGGTTGGCAAAAAAGGTGCCGATGTTCTGCGCTCAGAATTTGATGCCATCATGATGCCGGTGGTTGATCTGCGGGACGTGAAATATGTTGGCTACGCCAATGCATCTGACATCGCAAAAACCGTACTCGCCATGTTTTCGGACAACGAGTTTGACGTGGCGACGCTGTTTTATTCCGAGTTTCAATCGGTGATTTCGCAGGTGCCAACCGCGCAGCAGATCATTCCGCCGCAAATTGCGCAGGTGGATGAGGCTGCGTCGGCAACGCTGTATGACTACGAGCCGGATGAAACGGAAATCTTGAACGATCTTTTGCCGCGCAACGTGGCGGTTCAAATTTTCCGCGCCCTTTTGGAAAATGCCGCCTCCGAACAAGGCGCACGGATGTCCGCGATGGACAATGCGACCCGCAATGCAGGCGAAATGATCGACGGTCTCACCCTGTCCTACAACCGTCAGCGGCAGGCGCAGATTACAAAAGAACTGATCGAAATTATCTCAGGCGCAGAAGCGCTCTAGAACCGGGCAAACTCGGGAAACACGATAGAAGGGTTTGACATCATGGCGACAGCCCCAAAGAAAAAGGCAGCAGCCAAGAAGGCGGAAGCCGTTGGTAAGATCGCGCAGGTCATCGGCGCTGTGGTGGACGTTCAGTTCGACGACCATTTGCCGGCGATCCTGAACGCGCTCGAATGTGACAACAATGGCAACCGTCTGGTGCTGGAAGTTGCGCAGCACTTGGGTGAAAACACAGTCCGCACCATCGCAATGGACGCCACCGAGGGCCTTGTTCGCGGGCAGGACGTGTCGGACACGGGCGAACCCATTCAGATGCCTGTGGGTGATGAAACGCTGGGTCGCATCATGAACATTATCGGTGAGCCGATTGATGAGGCAGGCCCCATCGGTGCACCGGGTACCCGCGCAATCCACCAGGATGCGCCGGCCATGGACGAGCAGTCCACGGAAGCCGAAGTGCTGGTGACCGGCATTAAAGTGGTTGATCTCCTCGCGCCCTACGCAAAAGGCGGTAAGATTGGTCTGTTTGGCGGTGCCGGCGTTGGCAAAACCGTTCTTATTCTCGAATTGATCAACAACATCGCGAAGGCCCACGGTGGCTATTCCGTTTTTGCCGGTGTGGGCGAGCGCACGCGTGAAGGAAACGATCTCTATTACGAGATGATTGAATCCGGCGTGAACATGGATCCTAAGGAAAACAAAGGGTCCGCCATCGGCTCAAAATGCGCCATGGTGTTTGGCCAGATGAACGAGCCCCCAGGCGCTCGCGCCCGCGTGGCCCTGTCGGGTTTGACGATCGCGGAGGACTTCCGTGATAAAGGCCAGGACGTGCTGTTCTTTGTGGACAACATTTTTCGCTTTACTCAAGCCGGTTCAGAAGTGTCGGCCCTGCTGGGTCGTATCCCGTCCGCTGTGGGTTATCAGCCCACACTGGCCACGGATATGGGCTCCATGCAGGAGCGCATTACGACAACCACAAAGGGTTCAATCACGTCGGTGCAGGCCATTTACGTGCCTGCTGATGACTTGACCGACCCGGCGCCGGCGACGTCCTTTGCTCACTTGGATGCAACCACCGTGTTGAACCGTTCGATTGCTGAAAAAGGCATCTATCCTGCTGTGGATCCGCTGGATTCCACGTCACGCATGCTCGACCCGCAGGTCATCGGTGACGAACACTACGAAACCGCCCGTTCTGTGCAGGAAGTTCTTCAGCGCTATAAAGCCCTTCAGGACATCATTGCGATCCTGGGCATGGATGAATTGTCCGAAGAAGACAAATTGGCCGTGGCCCGCGCCCGTAAGATTGAGCGTTTCTTGTCCCAGCCGTTCTCCGTTGCGGAAGTCTTCACTGGTTCGCCGGGCAAGCTGGTCGACCTTGAGGACACTATCAATGGCTTCAAGGGCTTGGTGGCTGGCGAGTATGATCACCTTCCAGAGGCTGCCTTCTACATGGTTGGCAACATGGATGAGGCCATCGAAAAAGCGCAGAAGCTGGCCGAAGAGGCCGCTTAATCAAGTCTTCCGGTTGGCAACGCAGGCGCGTTGCCAACAGGACTCTTGGATTTAGATTGCAACAGACGCCTGTGTTGCGGCAGCGGCCGCTGAGAAAAAGAGAAGACCATGGCTGATACCTTCATCTTTGAACTCGTTTCGCCGGAACGTCTTTTGATTTCCGAAGCGGCCACCATCGTTACCCTTCCCGGCGCCGACGGCGATATGGGTGTTCTCGCCAACCACGCACCGGTGATGACCGGCTTGCGCCCAGGCGTTTTGGTCGTGACCAAAGAGACCGGTGAGGAAGAGAGCTACTTCGTACGCGGTGGTTTTGCAGACATCGCCGGGCCTTCCGTGACCGTTCTTGCTGAATTTGCGGTGCCAACGTCAGACTTGACCAAAGACATGTTCGACGCACAGGTTGCGGCGGCGAAGGAAGAGCACGAAGCGGCCCTCAAGGATGGTGATGAAGCCAAAATTGCCAACACCCAGGCTTACGTCGATCAGCTGACACACATGGAATCGACGCTGATTTCTGCGTAGGCCCCTGGTTCCCTTACAGGTTTTCGGCCTCATCACGCGCAGGCCTCTGGTTTGAGAACATCAGAAATCGCGCCTGCAGTCGCCCCAGTTGCCCAATGGCTTCAAACGTCTGATTGCTTGGCGTTAGAGGTTTAGCAATGGCACTGGGTTTGTGTCTGGGGCGAACCTTGGCACGCATAAAACAGCCGTCGAGAACCAGCCTCAGAAAATCTGGCGCTGCCGTTTTTGGCTCAACACGGTTTTGCAACCTCCGCGAATTGCCGTGCGAGTTCTCGATAGATCTTAGCTTTAAAATCCACGACAAGATCGGGGAGGTTTTGAAGATCCTCCCAGCGCCAGTCATCAAACTCGGCCTTGTGGCCATCGGGTGGCGGTGCGATGCGGATTTCGCTTTCCTCACCTTCAAAACGATAGACGAACCACATTTGCTTTTGGCCGCGGAATTTTCCTTTAAGGCCAATCCCGATCAAATGTTCGGGGAGATCATAGGTCAGCCAGTCTCCGGTCTCGGCGACATAGGTGACCGTTGACATGCCGGTTTCCTCATAGAGTTCCCGCAAACTGGCGGTCTTGGCATCTTCACCATCATCGATCCCGCCCTGTGGCATCTGCCAGAGTTTGTGCGAGCCGGAATATTCGGTGTTGTTTTGCGTCGTGCGATGGCCAATCCAGACCTTTCCTTGGCGGTTCAGCACCATCACCCCGACGCAGGGGCGGTAGGGTAAGTCCTTCGGATCGGAGGCGTTCATCGTTTGTAATCCCGAACAAAATTGCTCACAGGTACAATTTGAAGATCGCTGCCGCTTTTTTCTTTCACCCAACGCGCAATGCGTTCGATGCTCACCGGAAATGCCGTTGCCACGCCGACGGCGAAACCCCGCTGGCGCGCGAGGCTTTCAAGAGCTTTCAATTGGGCGTCGATCTTGTCCGGCTTCTGGTCCCCATCTAGGACGACACTCGCCTGCACGTAGGGGAGGCGCATGCGCTTGGCGAGAGCTACGGCCTGGCTCGCCGGAACGCTGCCATCGTCCAGAAAACCGAGGCCACGCTTTTTGATTTCATCGAACATTGGTTCGAGGGCAGCTGGCTGGTTCAAAACCCCTGCGCCAAGATAATTCATAACCAGCGGATAGTTCGTGACCCGCCCGAGTGACCACCGCAGATTGCCCAGGTTCGCACCCTTGGTGGCCTTGCTGGTGAGTGTTCGTGGCCCGGGGCTGATGGTGGGGTAGCCCAAGGGTTCCATGGGCAATTGTAGAATGATTTCGTGGCCCTCCGACCGCCCCTGGCGCATCCAACGTTGCAAGGAATTTCCGAAGGGTGAGAAGCCAAGGGTGATGCTGGATGGCAATTTCTCGATGGCTTCCAGCGTCCCTGTTTGACTGAGGCCAAGCCCGCCCACGATGATTGCGACCCGGTTAGCGCCCACGCTGCCGGTGGACTGGGAATATTCGTCCAAAGGTCGTCGGCCGCTGGTGCCAATCTTTGGCAAGCGCCCAAATTCCGACGGTTCGGTGAGCTCTGGATTGGGGAGGCCCGGTGCGCGGCGGGCGGACGCCACACCGCGGGGCGCGAAGGTCGGTTGATTACCCCGCTGAACCGTGGAGGGACTGGAGGATGGAGAGGCCGGAGCAGAGCTTCGGGGCTCCAAAGGCGAAAGGGGTTTGACCGCCAATTCGTTCTTCGATTCCGGCGGCAATTCATCATCAATGGTTGAGGGTTGGTTCACCGTTGCCGACGTTCTCACATCGGATCCACCGGGTTGGTTCACCCCTGGGGTGCTGGCCTGTTCATCACCAATGGCTGCAATGGTTTTTTGGCCATCTGAGGCGCGCCACACCGACCATCCAGCATACCCCGCTGCGGCGGCTGCACCGCATATCAAAAACGAAAGCACGACGGTGCTCGCTGAGATGCGACCCTTCGTTTTTGTGTCGCCGCTTCGGGGTGAACCCAAGGGTCGATTTAACTCATCCATGGGCTGTTTGCTCCGCTGCTTGCGCGAGTTCGTGCACGCTGTGTTTACGGCCAGGTGCTGGCAAATCATCTACGCGGGTAAATTTTACCCCTGTGCCGATCAAAAAAATAGGGCCTTTCCGCGCGCTGCGGAAAGGCCCTGATATGCGAGTTTGTTCAACCCGCAGACGCATCATGAGATGCGGGCATATTTTCTGATCAAACGCGTTTGCAGGTTGTCCCGGTGGGCAGTTTGTCCTTGCTTGGAGGGAAAGCTGCGTCGGTTTTCATGCCCCGAAGAAGATCAAGAGCGTAGTTCAGCTGAACGTCGTCTTTGGGGTCTGGCGGAACGTACGCGATGGAACCCGAGCCGGACGAATCCTGCGATTCGCCGCGAATGGAGTTGCGCAAACCGGATTCCCCGCTGGCCCGAACACGGCCTTGAAGCTCCGGTGGCAACGGCTGAAGCACGGTCACGTCTGGATCAATGCCGCGCCCCTGAATGGAGCATCCGCTTGGGGTGTAGTAGAGCGCTGTCGTCAGACGTAGGGCCCCGTTCCGACCAAGGGGAATGATGGTTTGCACCGAGCCCTTGCCGAAGGACCGCGTCCCAATCACCGTTGCACGGCGGTGGTCTTGCAGTGCACCGGCGACAATTTCGGAGGCGCTTGCGGAACCGCCATTCAACAAAACGATGATCGGTTTTCCGCGGGTCAGATCGCCGGGCTTTGCGGTTTCACGGACGACGTTGCCTTTATCGCGGCCACGGGTGGAGACGATCTCACCCCGGTCCAAGAATGCATCGGACACGCTAACGGCCTGGGCCAACAGGCCGCCGGGGTTCAAGCGTAGGTCAATGACGTAGCCTTTGAGTTTATCGTCCGGCACCTGCGCGCGGATCTTCTCGATCGCAGAGCGCACGCCTTTGTAGGTCTGCTCGGTGAAACCGTTGATGTCGACATAGCCGACGTCATCACCTTCCACACGCATTTTCACGGACTGAACCACGATCTCTGCGCGGACAATTTGGATCTTGATGGGGCCATCTGCGCCCTTGCGAAGGATCGTCAGATCAATGGGCGTGTTGATCAGGCCGCGCATTTTTTCAACAGCATCCCGCAGCGACAAGCCGCGCACCTGGTCGCCATCGATCTCGGTGATCAGATCGCCGGCCAACACACCCGCTTTTGCGGCAGGGGTGCCGTCGATTGGGGCGATGACTTTGACCAATTCATTTTCCATGGTCACTTCAATGCCCAGCCCGCCAAAGCGTCCCGACGTTGTGGAGCGCATGTCTTCGCTGGCCTTGCGATCAAGGAAAGCGGAATGGGGGTCGAGGGACTGGAGCATGCCTTTGATGGCATTCTTGATGAGCTCTTCATCCTTGGGTTCGTTCACATATTGCGACCGCACCCGTTCAAAAATATCACCGAAAATGTCCAGCTGACGATAGGTTTCGGGTCCAGCAGCGTTTGCACCCTGCGTGAACTGCGCGACCTGGTTAACACCCACCATCGCGAGGGCACCGAGCCCGGCGCCCGCAGCGAGCATGGAGAATCTACGAATCATTGACTGGCCTTTCCTCAGACCCAGCCGCCCAAACTCCGGCCGGATCAATTGGCTTCCCATTTTTCCTCAATTCAACATACAACAGCGGCGCGTTGGAACCAAGCGCTGAGGCGCGCGCTGCGGCAACTCGGGTGATGCCCATTTTACCGATGGGTTCGCCGGCAATAATGATCTGCCCTTTTGTGATGGTCATGGTGCCAAGCCCTGCCAAAACCCAGGTGTAGCCACCGCCGGCATCCAGCATCACAAGCGTGCCGTAGGAGCGAAACGGACCCGCATAGAGTACTTTTCCCGCCGATGGGGCGCGGACCCAGGCTTCGGGCTTTGTTTGCAATGCGACGGCTTTGGGGAAGGTTGGAAAATTCTCCATCGCGCGCACCACTTTGCCATTGGCGGGAATGCGAACCTTGCCGAGGGTTGTGGTTGCGCCAGACTGACCCGAACTGCGTGTTGAATCCGTTTGTTTTTCGGGTGTTACAGACAGCATGGCGGTGTTGCCCGCGTTCGCTTGGCCGCTCGCGATCTTGCGCCGGGCCGCTTCAAGGCGCGCAAGGTCGGCCGCTTTCCTCGCTTCGTCCAGGCGTTTGGCGCGCAGGGCTGCCTGCGTTGAAGCGGCGCTCTCCTTCATCAACCGAGCGATAAGTGCTTCGAGTTCTTTACCCTCCCGGGCCAATGTCTCAATGCGCGCCGCCTCCTGCCGGGCTGCTTGGCGGGTGCTTTCGTTGATCCTCTGCTTGTCTGAAATCAGG
>JBCBCT010000035.1:0-26385 GCA_038530365.1 Pseudomonadota bacterium
CTTCGAGACGCCGCCTGCGGCGGCTCCTCAGGATCGGGCGTGGCTGGCTTCTGCTGTTGAATGACAAAATGACGTGGCGAGATCGTCTGTTGCCCGAAGCATCCCAAAAACAGGCGCGTCTCTACCTGTGGGCCGGCGAGTTAAGCTCGCCTGTTACCTTGTAGAGCGGGTCAAGCCCGCCTCTGACATTGGAGAGAGAGCAATGCGCGCCTGAGTCATTAAAGAGCGGGACATGCCCTCATCCTGAGGAGCCATCGAAGATGGCGTCTCGAAGGGCGAGGGCGTGTCCCGCTCTTCGAGAGCTTTCGTCATCGTCAATTTATCCACGGTCTCCAAATCGCCGCTACACTTCCCCGACCGCGCCACAGCAAACCGGGTCTTTGTCGTTCAGGGGCCTTGTGGGGCGGATGGTTTTTGCGGGAGGCGGGGTCACGACCTGCCGGCCCGCAAAGCGCTACAATGTCCTGCTGCCATCCCTGAAGCCTTCGGGTTTCAACAAACGGGGGGCTGACCAGGTGCCGGTTTGGGTGTTGGGTCCGTTTCCTTGGCGCAAAGGGGCGGGGTCGCACTTCAACCCATGGGCTTGAACGGCACGGTAAAAAAGTGTGTCGGCGCACGGGGCCCGTGGGGTGAAACGGAAAGAGGATGCGCAGTCGCCATGCGGGGCGCGAAGGGTCGCGCCACACACACACCACACAGACGGCACGAGCCTTCGCGCTCCGCGGTTTTCCTTTTGCCTTTAACAACCGGGTGGCTGTGGCCATGCCGGGTTTTTGTGCCGGGGTTTTGTGCCGAGTTTTGGGTTTGGTTTGGTGCTTGCGCTTTTGGGTGGTCGCGCCTAGGGTCCGCGCGCTTTTGGGGCGGGTGTGCCGCTCCATAACGAACCCTCAAACCTCTGGAGACCCGGTCCCATGGCGTTCCTTGCCGCATCACTTTCACGCGTAAAACCTTCCGCAACGATTGCTGTGAGCCAGAAGGCGCGGGAGTTGAAGGCGCAGGGCATGGACGTGATCAGCCTCGGCGCCGGTGAGCCGGATTTTGATACCCCCGACAACATTAAAGATGCCGCGAAAGCCGCCATGGACCGGGGCGAAACCAAGTATACCCCCGTGGCCGGGATCATCGAGCTGCGCGAAGCGATTGCCGCAAAATTCAAGCGCGAAAACGGCCTGACCTATACCCCCGCACAGTGCATTGCGGGCACCGGTGGCAAGCAGATCCTGTTTAACGCCTTCATGGCGACGCTGAACCCCGGCGATGAGGTGATCATCCCCGCGCCCTACTGGGTGAGTTATCCGGAGATGGTGGCCATTTGCGGCGGGGAAAACGTGTTCGTTGAAACCACGACCGAAAGCCAATTTAAGGTGACGCCGGAGGCGTTGGAAGCCGCCATCACGCCCAAAACCAAGTGGTTCATGTTCAATTCGCCCTCCAACCCGTCCGGGGCGGCGTACTCCTGGGACGAGTTGAAAGCGCTGACCGACGTGCTCATGCGCCACCCCCATGTCTGGGTGCTGACGGATGATATGTACGAGCATCTTGTCTATGGCGATTTTGAGTTTTGCACACCGGCGCAGGTGGAGCCCGGTCTTTACGAGCGGACGCTCACGATGAACGGCGTCTCGAAGGCCTATGCCATGACCGGTTGGCGGCTGGGCTATGCGGCGGGGCCGTTGGAACTGATCAAGGCGATGGACTTGATCCAGGGGCAGCAAACGTCCGGCACGTCGTCGATCACGCAATGGGCGGCGGTGGAAGCGCTCAACGGACCGCAGGATTTCATCGAAGGCAACAAGGCCGTGTTTGAGGGACGGCGTGATCTTGTGGTTTCCATGCTGAACCAAGCCGACGGAATCGACTGCCCGTCCCCCGATGGTGCCTTTTATGTGTTCCCGTCCTGTGCTGGCGCGATTGGCAAAACGACCCAAGACGGCAAAGTGCTGGAAACGGATTTTGATTTTGTCGGTGCGCTTTTGGAGCAAGAGGGCGTGGCCGTGGTGCCGGGTTCAGCGTTTGGTCTCGGCCCGAACTTCCGCATTTCCTACGCCACCAGCACGGAAGAACTGACCGACAGTTGCGAACGCATTCAGCGGTTTTGTGCCAGTTTGCGCTAGGGCTGGACGCAGGTCGCAGAGCACTTTTCGCGTTGGAATTGGCGCTTTGACTGCGGCTGGGCTTGGCCAGTGTATTGAAAATAGGCCGCGCCGACGGCGTTGGATTTCAGGGGGCTTGATCGAGGGCTTTTAGCACGATGGGATTGTCCGGTCGGCCTATCATTCCGTTTCGCTGGGACCTGTCCCGCCGCGAGCAGCTGGGTCGGTTGGTCGATGACGGGATGCTTCCTGTGCCGCGGGGCTTCCATGGTGCACTGCGGGAAACATGCGCCAAAATCGTCGCGTTTTCCAACGACAGCGATCTTGTGTTTGTCGGGCGCTCGCCGGAACATATGTTCGACTATCTCAGCGGAGCTTTTGAGGGCGTGTCGATCGCCCCAAACGTGTCGCTGCTTCAGTTTTCCAAAGCGCTGCCTTCCTGGAGGTGGCGGTCGGGCCAGGATGGCACGGTCTTTGAGGACGCAGAGAAGCGCGCGCTTCTTGATTACATGCAGGCGTTGAACATCGACCCGCTCAGTTTGATGGCCGCACCAAGAAGTTTGCGTTTCGTAGATTTCGTCTCGGAAGGCGGCACGTTTCTTCGGTTGCTGGAACTTTACCGGGGTTTTGCATCGGACCAAGGCGCGGATTGGAACGTGGTTTCCCGTCGTCTTGGTTTTCTTGGCATCACCAATCGGCAAAAAAACTCACCCAACGCGTTTCGTTGGCAATTGGAAGATGATTGGCTGGCGGTCGCTGGCAAGGTGGCGGCCAAAAACATATCCATTTCGTGGGGCTTCTGGAACTTTTGCGCAAACGGTCGAGACAAGGTTACGCCTTCTTTTCACCGCGGTCGCTGGCAAGACGAAACTGTCGCTCAACCCGCCCATAGCGCGGCGATCCATCAAGCGCTTGCCCGCGCCTATGAGATCCACACAACGGCGAGCGGTGGGGAGGAGCGAAAGCGTTTTTCCAAAAGCCTTTCGCAAACACCAAACACAGATCAAAGCTGGCTTCGCAGTCTCGCGCACGCTCTAAAATACAGCTAACGCCGTCATCTTTGTGTGAGGCTTGCCTTTTTGCACAACAGGAAGGCCGCGATGGCAGGATCTGTCGTCAGCTCTAGGGCGCGCTCATAGGCCAGTGCGGCGGCAATGGGGTCCTTGGAGGCCAGCAGATGGGCGCGCGTAGCCCAATAGGGCTGGTGGTTTTGAACTTGCTTGAGGACGATGCCGTCGAGGGCGCGCAGACCCGCCTCCGCTCCGTGGGCTTCGCCAATGGCGGCGGCCTGGGCCACCGCCGCACCGAGGGTGGGGGCGATTTTTAGGAGGCCCTCGTAAAGGTGTACCAGCGCTTTCCAATCGGTTCGGCCAGTTTTTCTGCGGTCAGCGTGTACCGATTGGATGGCCGCTTCGAGTTGAAATCGGCCGAGGCGCTTTTGGCGGCTCGCGCGGCTCAGCAATGCTTCTGCTCGGCGCAGGCGCGGCTGGCTCCACAATGCGGTGTCTTGCTGCGACAGCGGGATGAAGCGATTTGCCTCCGCATTCGCAGGCTGGCGGGCAATGGAAAAATTGAGCAGTGCTGCAAGGCCAAGGGCTTCCGCCTCCTCCGGCATCACGTCGACCAACAGATCGGCGAGATAAAGCGCTTCGAGCAGTAAGTCGTCGGTTGCGTTTTTGCGTTCGGTGCTTTGGGACGCGTCCTTACTGTCGGCTTGTGTGCCCGCCGCGTGGGCGCTGGTGTAGGCTCCGTAGACCGCTTCCAACACCGCAGTGGTTCGGCTGGGCCATTCGTCTGCTGCCGGTATAGCAAAGGCAATGCGGGCGTCGCGGATCTTGCGTTTGGCGCGCACCAGGCGCTGCGCCATGGTGGCTTTTGGTGTGAGGAAAAGGCTGGCAACCTGATCGGCTTCCAAGCCTAAAACCGTTTGCAACATGAGGGGTGTGTGAATGGTTTTATCCACCGCGGGGTGGGCGCAGACAAACAGAAGTTTCAGGCGTTCGTCTGGAATGGTTTCTGCAGACACGGATTTGGCCTCTTGCCGGGTGTCGAGCCCTGAACTTGTTTCAAGGTTGGTCGCGGGATCCGAGGCGGTGTCCAGGATCACATCGTCCAGCGGGCTTGCGGTTTTCCAGGCTGCGGAGCGGTAGCCATCGGTGAGCGCATTGCGGGCGGCGGTCAGCAGCCAGGCCTGAGGATTGTTGGGTATGCCGCCGCCGGCATCGTCCTTGGCCCAAGCGCTGAGGGCCTTGGTAAAGGCTGCGGACAGAGCATCTTCCGCCGCGCTAATGTCGTGGGAACGGCTGGCCAGAAGAGCCAGCAGTCGTGGCCAAGCGCTGCGCATTTGGCGGGCGAGTTCGGCCTCCACAGCTGGGGTAGAGCGCGACGGGGAAGCCTCGCGTGCGCCGATTGGCTGAGCATCGGTCATGGTTGCTTCCCCGTCTTTCCATGGGCTCTAGCCGTGGCGGCCCTGTTCCTCCTCCGGCATGGCTGAGGGACGCACCTCGATCTTGCCGTAGTGGATCGCCGGGCATTGCTTTGCCCAGTTGATGGCGGTGTCGAGGTCGGGGACATCGATGACGAAGAAGCCCCCGAGCTGCTCTTTGGTTTCGGCAAACGGACCGTCCTGAATGCGGGTTTCGCCATTTTCCGCGCTGAGCGTTGTGGCCGTGGCGGTGGGTTGCAACCAGTCGGTGTCGACAAAAACGCCAGCCTCCCGCAGCGCGCCGATATAGGCCCCAAAAGCGGCGAGGCTGTCTTCCATCGCTTCGGGCGGGGCGTCTTTGAAGGCTTCTTCGTTGCTGTACAGGAACAATGAATAACGCATGATCTCTCTCCCTTTCCTTATGCTGATTTGGTGACGGTTTTGGCCAGATTGTCCAGCCCGCGCTCGTAGACCGGACCCATCATGCCGTCCATGAAAAGGCCAAATACCCTGCCGATGGGGTTCATGCCGAAATCCATCGACACGTTCCACGTCACCTGCGTTCCACCTGTGGTGGGGGTCAGCGTGAAGCGCTGTACGGGTTTGCCCATGGCGCCCATGTCGATCTGCATGGTGACGCCCTTGTTTTCCTCAAGGGCTGTGATGGTCTGTGTGCCTTTTCCTTCTTTGCCTGCGAAGCTGAATTTGGAGCCGACACCTTCGTTTGGCCCGGACAGTTCGATCTTCAGGTTGGGATCGGTGTCTTTATAGGGGTTGAAAGTTTGAAAGCCGCTGTTGGACCGCAAGAGGGCGAAAATCGCCGCCGGTTCCGCCGTCACAATCGCAGTGCGTTTTACGTTCACGCTGGACGGCAGCAGAAATGGCAAGGCCGCAATGCCGACAATCACGGCGCCGCTGATGGCAAGGATGGTGCTGGTGTTCATGGTGTCTCTCCTGTTGGGCCCAATAACGCGGGCCGGCGCATGGGAAAGCAAAAGCGCTTTCACAGACATGACGAGCGAGAGACGCGCCAATCGACAGGGCACAAAAATAATTTTGATATTTTTTGGCCGGCCGCAATTTTGGGCAGAAAAAAAGCCGGGTCCGCAGGACCCGGCTATAAAGTTTTGGCACATACAATCCGGGAGGAAGATCGCCTATCGTGCCTCGAGGAACGGCGGCTGGGAGGAGGATGCCGATCCGTTCCGTCCCCTCATGTATGGTAATCTTGACATTCATCTGCAATCTCAGATTGGACATATGAGCCATGCACAAATTGCATGGGCACAGCTTTGGCCACCAGCGACACGCACGTGTCGGCGTTTGCATCAGGCAACGCAGATACGGCGTTGGCGCTTAAAAGCTCCAACCCTTGGCTTTTTCAAAAAGAAAATCGCGGAATGCCACAAGGCGGGCGGAGTTTTTCAGCTCTGCCGGATAGGCGAAGTATGTGTCAAAGGAGGGAACCGTGGTTTCCGTCATCACCCTTTGCAGGGTCGTGCTGTCTTCAACGGAGTAATCCGGCAGCAGCGCAATGCCGGCGCCGCGTTGCACCGCGCGTTTGATGGCGAGGATGGAATTGATTTTCAACACCGGCTGCCGCGCTTTGCCGGTGGGCATGCCCACGGTGAGGAGCCAGTTCACATCGTTCAAATAGTTCGGTGCTTCGCCGCCCCACACGATGATGCGGTGGTCATCCAGATCTTCGATTTTTTCAGGCTTACCGAAGCGGTCGATATAGTCTTGTGTCGCAAAAACGTGGAAATGCACGGTGAAAAGCCGACGCTGGATCATATCCGGCTGTTGCGGCTGGCGCAGACGGATCGCGCAATCGGCTTCCCGCATTCCAAGGTCCAGTTCGACGTTTGAGAGCTTGAGTTCAATCTCAATGTCCGGGAAGCGATCTATGAATTCATGCAATCGTATGGCCAGCCACGCCGAACCAAGGCCGACCGTGGTTGTGACCCGTAAGGCGCCTTTCGGTGAACCGCGAAAATCCGTGAGTTGGTCCGATGCGCTTTCCAGGCGTTCGGTCACCTCCTCGGTGGCGCGGAACAAAATTTCCCCTTGGGGGGTGAGGATCAAACCCCGAGCGTGACGGTGAAAAAGGGGAACGCCAACCTCTTTTTCCAAAGCGCTGACCTGACGGCTGATCGCAGACTGGGAGAGGTTCAAACGCTCCGAGGCGTTTGTGAAACTGCCAGCCAACGCCACTTTGTAAAAGATGCGCAGCTTGTCCCAATCCATGGGCATGACGGTGGCTCCCAAGACCCGCGAACCTGATCTGCCCGCATTTTTGATCGGCTTGGTCAGAGTGTGCGCCGCCGGGCATGTCGGTGCAAGGGGTGGCGCCCACAGCAATGAATATGAAGAGCAATGGATAAGAAAAGCAACGGATGCGACGAGCAATGGATGCGAAGCGTGGGGGCTTCGCGACGGTTGAGAGGAACAGTGGACGCCGAGCGCTGCGTCAACTGTTCATCGAAAAGTGTGTTGGTCTTACTCCGCTGCTTCCAGCACTTCTTCCTGTTCGGCCAAGAACTTTTCGGCTTCGAGCGCTGCCATGCACCCCATGCCGGCGGCCGTGACGGCTTGGCGGTAGATGTCGTCGGTGACGTCTCCGGCGGCGTAAACACCGGGGATCTCGGTGGCGGTGGAATCTGGGGCCGTCCACAGATAGCCGGAGGGTTTGAGTTTCAATTGCTCTTTGAACAATTCGGTCGCTGGGGCGTGGCCAATGGCGATGAAAATACCATCGACGTCGAGGGTTTGCTCTTCGCCGGTTTTGCGGTTTTTCACGACAGCGGCATTGGCGGAGGGCGTCAGGCCTTCCTTACCTTTCACTTCGATCAGTTCGGAATCCCAAACGACCTCAACATTGTCTTTTCGCATGAGCCGGTCTTGCAAAATCTTCTCCGCGCGGAACTCGTCCCGGCGATGAATGACGGTGACTTTGGAGGCAAGCGTGGAGAGATAAAGCGCTTCTTCAACTGCGGTGTTCCCGCCGCCCACAACGATGACGTGCTTGTTGCGGTAGAAGAACCCATCGCAGGTGGCGCAGGCGGAGACACCAAAGCCCATGAATTTTTGTTCCGATTCAAGTCCAAGCCATTTGGCCTGGGCACCGGTGCAAATGATGACCGTGTCTGCGGTGTAGGTGTCGCCGGTATCTGTTTCTGCCCGGAAAGGGCGCACGGACAGATCGCACTTTGTAACGCTGTCGTTTACGACGTCCGTGCCGACATTTTTCGCCTGGGCGAGCATTTGCTCCATCATCCAGGGGCCTTGCACGGGGTCGGCGTAACCGGGATAATTTTCAACATCGGTGGTGATGGTCAACTGACCACCCTGTTGAAGACCCGCAATCATGATGGGTTCCAGCAGCGCGCGGGCGGCGTAGATCGCGGCGGTGTAGCCGGCGGGGCCAGAACCGATGATCAAAACTTTGGTGTGACGGTGCGCCATGAAAGACTGCCTTTTTGAAACGGACGGAGCGGCCCTGACCCGAGCTACGGACATACGCGGCGTGCGAGAGCGTGTCAGGATTGCACTTTTTTCGAAGGCTATGGTTTGGGCCGGTAGGTTTCAAGCTGCGCGGGCTACGATCCCCAACACGGCTGTGCGCAAATGCGTGATGGGGGTGGGAACGCGGTGTCTCGCGATCCAAAACAGGTTCCTCTGGACGGTCTGCACCTCGCAGCCTCTACCTAAAAATCTTGCCCTAGCGGTCTGAGCTCACCATCTGGAGTCCGCCAGCTTGGACCTTCTAGACCGTCGCAACTTAGGGCATGGGAATTTCGGCTGCCGTGGGCACATTATAGCCCTTAACGACGGCGGGCCGGGCGGCGATGGCTTTGTACCAACGCAGGAGGTTTGGAAAGGCGTTGAGATCGATCTTTTGCCATTCTGCGCGACCGCACCAGGGGAAGATCGCCATATCAGCGATGGTATAGTCGTCGCCGGCGACATAGGCGTTATCGGCCAAGCGCTTGTCCAACACGCCGTACAGTCGCCGGGCTTCGTCCCCATAGCGTTTTTCCGCGTAGTCGCTCTTACCGGGGTTGAATTTCAGGAAATGGTTGGCCTGGCCAAGCATGGGGCCAAAACCGCCCATTTGCCAGTTCAGCCACTCAATCGCCTGCCAATGGCGGTGGGGATCGGTGGGCATGAATTTCCCGGTCTTCGTGGCGAGGTAGTAGAGGATCGCACCGGATTCCATCATGGACACGCCGGTCTCGTGGTCCACAATTGCAGGGATTTTATTGTTGGGCGAGATCTTCAAAAAGGCCGGATCAAACTGCTCGTCCTTCATGATGTTGATCGTGTGGGTGGTGTAGGCAAGGCCCATCTCTTCCAAAGCGATGGAGACCTTTTTCCCGTTGGGCGTTCCAAATGTATAGAGATCAATCATGATATGTCTCGCTGGTTCAACACGCTAAATATACTGGACCGCCACCACTTCGTAGGAGCGGGCACCGCCGGGAGCGGCGACTTCTACACTGTCGCCTTCCTCTTTACCGATGAGGGCGCGGGCGATGGGGGAGGCGAGGGAAATCTTGCCGCTTGCCACATCCGCTTCCTGGTTGCCGACGATCTGGTAGTGCTTTTCTTCTTCGGTTTCCTCATCGACCAGCCGCACGGTCGCGCCGAACCGGATCGTGTCGCCGGACATTTTGGAAACGTCGATCACGTCGGCGCGGCTTAAAATGTCTTCCAGTTCGTTGATGCGGCCCTCGTTCAGGCTCTGCTGTTCCTTGGCGGCGTGGTATTCCGCGTTTTCAGACAGATCACCATGGGCACGGGCTTCGGAAATCGCAGCCACGATGCGCGGGCGATCTTCGGCCTGACGGCGCTTTAATTCTTCGGTGAGGGCCGCGTGGCCCGGTTTGGTCATCGGAACCTTTTCCATGAAAGGTCTTTCTTGGTTTTTGTGGCACACGGCGGCGGTTTGCGGTGAACGCGCAAAGGGTGGCCAGCCAGGTGGGAGGTTGCATCGGGAAGCGCACGCAGAGTGCGCGCCCTGTTCTTGCGGGTCGTTAACTATATGTGGCGCAATTTTTGCGCGTCAAGCGTCGGTATCGGTCGGACTTTGCCGATTTCAGCCCTCAGCGGTGATCGCAGCGAACTTTTCGATGCTGATGTTGGAGCCGCAGGCGATAACGGCGACCTCTTTGCCGGCCAAGGTTTCTTTCAAGGGACCGCAAGCGGCAGCCAGTGAAGCGGCGCAGGCGGGTTCGGCGAGAAGTTTGAGGCCATCGACCAGTTTACGCATCATCGCGATCATCTCACCGTCTTCGAGGCGCACGATGCGGTCCACGTATTGTTTGGCAATAGTGAGACTGCCCGGCAGGCTCATGGGTGCGCCCAGGGAATCCGCCACCGTGTTGACGCTTGCCAGTTGCACCGGCGCGTCGGCTGCAAAACTTTGAAACATGGCGTCGGCGCCAAAGGGCTCCACGCCGATGATCTCGCAATTGGGATGGATTGCTTTGATGGCGGGCGCCATGCCGGATATGAGACCGCCGCCGCCGACGGGGATGATAGCCACGTCCAGGGTTTTTCGGGATCGGGCGAGTTCCAGGCCGCAGGTGGCGGCCCCCAGTGTCATGAATGGGCTTTCAAACGGGTGGAGCATGGTGCGGCCTTCCTCGGCCACCAGTCTTTCAACGGTTGCAAAAGCGGCCTGAACATCCTCGGCAAGCACCACTTCTGCGCCCAGCGCCTTGCAGCCATGGATCCGCACCGGATCGGCGGCCTTCATCATGACGACTTTAGCGGAAAGGCCCGCATCGGCCGCGCCCCAAGCGCTGGCGAGGGCATGGTTGCCGGCCGATACGGCGGTCACGCCGGCGTCCTTTTCAGCTTGGCTCAGCGCATCGATGGCCAAAAGGACGCCGCGGGCTTTGAAGGAACCTGCCTGTTGGAACAGTTCCATCTTCATGTGGATGTTTGCACCTTCTGGCAGCGTGGAGGCCAGGCGGGACATGTTCAGCGTCAGTGTAGGCGTCGCTACGATGCGGCCGAGCAAGCGGGCTTGGGCTGCCTCGATTTCGGCAACTGTGGGGGCTGCAAAGGGGGCTGTCATTGAGAGCGTCTCACGGTTCGATAACGGTACAAAGAACGAGATGCGGGCAGGGGACGAGCAAAGTCGTTCAAAATCCACAGGCCCCGAAAGGGTTGGCACGGTGTGTGCGGGCGCCTTTTCAAGGGCGGTTGGCTTGGCAATTCAAAGATGAAGGTCGATAGGGGTCTTAACCGCGTTCTATCCGTCGCATAAGAGGCTTTCGCCATGAATTGGCAGCAATATCTCCCATCCTGGGCCGTTGAGACGTTTGAACAAGGGGCCGAACTGGCCTTGAATTGGCTCACGAGCCCTGCCGCATGGGTGCAGTTTGTTTTGCTCGTAGCAGCCTTCGTGCTCGCCTGGTTCGCGCGGCGTCTGTTGACACCAATCCTCACAAAGTTGCTCACACCGCCGGCGGCGTCGGAGACGTACCTGGCCCAAGCGCTGCGATTTGCGCTGTCCTTTCTGCCGCTGCTTTTGCCGTTGCTGGCCTATGGTTTCACGGCCATCGGGGAGCAGGCGGCGCGCGCCGCGCTGGATGCCGGGGATGTCATTGCGTTCGGCAAGCGTCTCTTTTTGTTTTTGGCGGCGCGTATTTTTGTCCAACAGGTGGTGACCGATCCGTTTTTGAAGCTGCTTGGGAAGTATCTGCTGATCCCCGTGGCGCTTCTCTATGTGTTTGGGGTGCTCGATCTCGTGATTGCGTACCTCGCCTCTCTGACGGTGACGCTGGGCAATATCTCCTTTTCCGTTCTGGCGCTGGTGCGGGGCGTGGTGGCGGGCAGTTTGCTGTTTTGGCTGGGCCGATGGTCGAACAGCCAGTCGGGGGACTATATCCGCCGTCAGGAAGAGATGCGCCCGGCCACGCGTGAGCTGGCTGCAAAGAGCGTTGAGGTTGCGATCTTCGGCGGCGCATTCCTTTTGCTCATGAGCATTATGGGGATCAACCTGTCGGCGTTGGCCGTCCTGGGTGGGGCTATTGGTGTTGGGCTTGGTTTTGGTCTTCAAAAGATCGCATCAAACTTCATTTCCGGCATTATCTTGCTGCTGGAGGGCCAGGCCAGTGTCGGCGACTACGTTTCTCTGGACGGGGAAGACCCCGGTAAAATCATCCAGATGAACGCCCGCGCGACCATCATCGAAATGTTTGATGGCCGTTGGGTCGTCGTGCCGAATGAAGACTTCATCGTTGGCCGCGTCACCAATTACTCTGATTCTGGATCGGCCAATCGTTACGACGTCAGCTTTTCCGTCTCATATGACACGGACATCAACCGTATCCCCGACATAGTTGAGGCCGCCGCCGCTAGCCATCCCCAAGTGCTCGATACGCCCGAGCCACCGGATTGTGAGCTTCAAGCCTTTGGAGACAGCGGTGTGGAATTCGTCGTCGAGTTTTGGGTCAGCGGCATCGACGACGGCAAAAACAAATTCCGCTCAGACGTCATGTTTCTGATCTGGAACGCGTTGAAAGAGCACGAAATTGAAATCCCGTTCCCGCAGCGGGTGGTGCACATGAAGCAGCCGCCACGCGACGCATAGGATGGTTCAGAACAACCCCAGGGTTATGGCCGCTAACGCCACATAACGGCTGACTTTGGAAATCGTCACCAGGATCAAAAAGCTCCAGAGCGGTTCGCGCATGACGCCTGCTATCACGGTGAGCGGGTCACCTATGATGGGGGTCCAAGCGAGAAGCAGCGACCAGCGGCCCCATTTTCGGTAAAAACCGCGGGCGCGCGCCAACTGGTCTTCGTTTGCGGGGAACCATTTCCGGTCGCGGAATGTCTGGATGCCTATGCCGAGATAATAGTTGACGACGGAGCCCAGAACATTGCCGATGCTTGCCACTGTCACCAGCCAAAACACGTTGTGTTCGCCCGCTGTCAAAAAGCCGATCAGCACGAGTTCTGACTGCGCAGGAAAGACGGTGGCGGCAACGAATGCCGAGGCGAACATGGTGATGTAGGCGATCATGTCAGCGTTCGATGGGTTGTGGTTCCGGTTGGTTTTGGTGGGTGTCGGTGCGTAAGGGCCCCACCCGACCCGGCTTTGCCGGGCCACCCTCCCCACGAGGGGGAGGGTTGGAGGGTTCAGCGCATTTTGAATTCAAGTATTTGAGGTAAGACGTTGCGGCAGAGAGCCCGCCCCCTCGTGGGGAGGGTGGCCCGCGCAGCGGGTCGGGTGGGGCCTTCTAGAAAAACCTTACCCACCAACATCCATCAAAAATAGCTCTGCAACGGCTGCACCGTCATGTCGCCTTTCACCATCGCTTCGATGGCGTTGGTCACAGCCAAACAGCCTGACACGGTTGTAAAGTACGGAACTTTGTTCATCAGCGCGGATTGGCGAAGGGAGCGGGAGTCACTCAGAGCTTTGGCGCCCATGGTGGTGTTGAAAATGAGATCCACTTGGCGGTTTTTGATCGCATCTTCCGCGTGGGGCCGACCTTCCAGGACTTTGTTGATCCGCGTTGATGGCACGCCATGCTCTTCCAAGACCGCCTGGGTGCCACGGGTTGCCAGAACGTCGAAGCCAAGGTCCACCAATTGTTTGGCGGCTGGCAGAATGCGTTGTTTATCGTCGCCCTTGACGGAAATAAACACTGTGCCGCTGGTGGGCATTTTGTTGCCGGCGCCCAATTGGGCTTTGGCGAAGGCCATGGCATAGTCTTTGTCCAACCCCATCACTTCACCGGTGGAGCGCATCTCCGGCCCCAGCAAGGTGTCCACGCCGGGGAACCGAGCGAACGGGAAGACGGCCTCTTTGACCGCAATGTGCGACAGGGCTTTCGCATCGGGTCGCACGGGCAAGATCGTGGCGAGTTTTTCCCCAGCCATCATGCGAGCGGCCAGACGGGCGATGGGCGCGCCGATGGTTTTGGCCACGAAAGGCACCGTGCGGGAGGCGCGTGGGTTCACCTCCAAAACGTAGATTACGCCGTCCTTGATTGCATATTGAACGTTCATCAAGCCGATCACGCCCAGCGCGCGCGCCATCGCAACCGTTTGGCGCTCCAGTTCAGCCAGTGTCGCATCGTCCAGCGAATGGGTTGGGAGGGAACAGGCGGAATCGCCCGAATGGATACCCGCCTCTTCGATGTGTTCCATGATGCCGCAAACGTAAACGTCTTTGGCCTCGCCCGTACCATCATCGCAAAGGCAGTCGACGTCCACTTCGATGGCATTTGTAAGGTAACTGTCGATCAGAACGGGGGAATCGCCGGAGACGACCACGGCTTCGGTGATGTAGCGCTCAAAATGGGCCGGGTCGCGTACGATCTCCATGCCGCGACCGCCAAGCACGTAAGATGGGCGTATCACCGAGGGGTAGCCCACCTCTTCGATGATGGTACGGGCCTCTTCCACCGAGCGGGCGATGCCGTTTTTGGGTTGAGTGAGCGCCAGATCGTGCAGCAATGCCTGGAAGCGGTCACGGTCTTCGGCCAGGTCGATCGCATCGGGGGAGGTTCCAAGGATGGGCACGCCAGCCTCGGTGAGGGCTTGGGCCAGCTTCAACGGGGTCTGTCCGCCAAACTGCACGATGACGCCCAAAAACGTGCCTTTTTCTTGCTCAACGCGGATGATTTCCAGCACGTCTTCGGCTGTGAGCGGCTCAAAATAGAGGCGGTCGGAGGTGTCGTAGTCGGTGGAAACGGTTTCGGGATTGCAATTGACCATGATGGATTCAAGGCCAATGTCGGCCAAGGCAAAGGCAGCGTGGCAGCAACAATAGTCAAACTCGATGCCCTGGCCGATGCGGTTGGGGCCGCCGCCGAGGATCATCACTTTTTTCGCAGCCGACACCTGTGTTTCGCTCCGTGGAGCTCCGGCAAATGGCTTCTCGTAGGTGGAATACATATAGGCCGTGGGGGAGGCGAACTCCGCCGCGCAGGTGTCGATGCGCTTGTAGACCGGGTGGACGGCCAGGGCAGCGCGGGCGGCCTGCACCTGCGCTTCGGACGCGTTTGCGAGCTTGGCAAGGCGGGCGTCGGAAAAGCCCATGGCCTTCAGCGCGCGCATGTTTTCTTCATCCTGCGGCAGCCCATGGGTTTTAACGCGCGCTTCCATGTCGATGATTTCGCGCATGCGCTCCAAAAACCAGGGATCAATGCGGCACGAATCGTGGATCATGTCGAGGGATGCGCCGGTGCGCATCGCTTGTGCGACTTTTAAAAGCCGATCCGGCTTCGGCGTTCCGAGGGCCTTGCGGATGGCATTTTTGTTGTCATGATTTTCAGGGTCGTCGGAGAACCCCTCGATCTGGATTTCGTCGAGACCATCGAGCCCGGTTTCGAGACCGCGCAGCGCTTTTTGCAGGCTTTCTGCAAACGTGCGCCCGATGGCCATAACCTCGCCCACAGATTTCATGGAGGTGGTGAGCGTGTCGGAGGCGGCGGTGAATTTTTCAAACGCAAAGCGTGGGATTTTCGTCACCACGTAGTCGATGGACGGCTCAAAACTCGCCGGCGTTGCTCCCGCGGTGATGTCATTGTCGAGTTCATCCAGCGTGTAGCCAACCGCCAACCGCGCGGCGACCTTCGCGATGGGGAAACCCGTTGCTTTGGAGGCCAGGGCCGAGGAGCGCGAGACGCGGGGGTTCATTTCGATGACCACCAGTCGCCCGTCTTCCGGGTTCACCGCAAACTGCACATTGGAGCCGCCGGTTTCCACGCCGATCTCCCGCAGCACCGCGATGGAGGCGTTGCGCATGATCTGGTATTCTTTGTCGGTGAGGGTGAGCGCTGGGGCCACGGTGATCGAATCCCCGGTGTGGACGCCCATGGGATCGACGTTTTCGATAGAGCAAATGATGATGCAGTTGTCGGCCTTGTCGCGGACGACCTCCATCTCAAATTCTTTCCAGCCGAGGACGCTTTCCTCCACCAAAACCTCGTTTGTGGGGGAGGCTTCGACGCCGGACAGCACAATTTCGTAAAGTTCGTCGAGCGTGTAGGCGATACCGCCGCCCTGGCCACCCATGGTGAACGATGGGCGGATGATCGCCGGAAGGCCGGTGGTGGCAACCGCATCGAGGGCCTGCATTTGGGCGGTCAGGCGGTGGCGCTCCGTGCGCAGCTGTTCGCCCGCATCCCAAGCCTTTTGCAGCTTCACCGCATCCCCGCCTTGGTCGAAATGGGCCTCGCGTTCGGCATCAAATGCCTTTTTCAAGTCTGATGTGTTGACGAAAGCGGAGCGCGGGGTTGCAAGCCCGATCTTGTCCATCGCTTCGCGGAACAGTTCGCGATCTTCCGCCTTGTCAATGGCAGCCGCTTTCGCGCCGATCATCTCGACGCCGTGTTCTTCCAAGACGCCCATTTTTTCCAGCGACAGCGCGGTGTTGAGCGCCGTTTGCCCGCCCATGGTGGGCAGCAGAACGAGCTTCTCATCGGGGTGGGCAGCGCGTTCCCGCGCGATGATTTTTGCGACAACCTCCGGCGTGATCGGCTCGATATAGGTCGCGTCCGCCATGTCCGGGTCGGTCATGATCGTTGCTGGGTTCGAATTGACCAGAACGATGCGGTAGCCCTCCGCCCGCAACGCTTTACACGCCTGGGTGCCGGAATAGTCGAACTCACAGGCCTGCCCAATGACAATCGGCCCCGCGCCGATGATCAAGATGGCATCAATATCGCTGCGTTTGGGCATAATCGTTTTTCCGGACGAGGGCATGTCAAAACCAATGCTGCGGCGGCAGCTTTGGCGGGCATGCGTCAAGGTTTTGGCTAAGGCGTCTCTATAGGGCACCGGCAGGGGTGTGTAACCCCAAGCCGACGGTTTTTTGGGGATGGCGTATGGGTCCATGCCCCGGCGTTTGGCGATGCCTTTTTTGTCCGTTCAGACTTTGATTTCGTTCACCAGTATTTTGCGGTTGCTGCGGCTTACCGGGGCTGTCTGGCCGTCTGAAAGCGTGACGGTCAGTTTGTTCGCCTCTTTGTTGAGTTTGCGCATATGACGACGAGCCACCCACCAGGAGCGGTGGACGCGTAGGCCGTTTGTGTTTTCCAGTTCGCGGCAGGCGTCTTCCATGCGCATGAGGAGCATGTGGCTGCCTTTGGTGGTGACTGCGCGGATATAGTGGTCTTGGGCCTGGAGCGAGATCAGGTCTTGTCCCAGTTCTACGGGCAGGCGGTCGAAAAACGCGCTTTGGCTGTTTGCGGCGCCTTTGTCGGCGCCGGAGGCATTTTGGGTCGCATGGGCTGTCTCAGGATCGCTTGTCTCTCGATCGCTTGTCTCTCGATCGCTTTGCTCAGGGGCGCTTGTGTTTTGGATCAAGAAAAACAGGATCGTGACGGCGAGGGAAATACCGCAGCAATAGAGCAGTAGTTCGGGGAAATTTCGCATGGTCATGCCAAACAGCCACTGATTGGCAAACCAGACAAAAACCGTAATCGGTACGCCACCCATGAACCCGCCTATGGCACGGGCCAGCAGTTCGTTCCAACCGGCCTGCCAGAGCCACAACCCCACCAGAAATGAGGTGGAAATGCCCAACACAAAGGTGACGAAGCCGATGAAGCCCCAATAGACCAGTCGTTCGGCGAAATTCATCAAGTCTTGTGTATCGAACGGTCCGCTGAGCGCCAGAACGATCACGACCGCACCAAAGCCGACCCAAAACCGGGGCGCGCCGAACAGAGTGTGCATTTCACGCTTCGTGAGTTGCCAAGGGCCTCCGTTCACGCAGTTTTCCCTTCGGTTTGCGCAGTATGGCTTTGGGATGATCTTGCCAAGTGTAGGTCTTAGCCCACCGGAAACAAGCGCCTTTGAACGCGGTGATGGGTTGAGGCTGGGGTTTGGCTCAGGCTTGCCACGCTTCGCGGCTCAAACCCGGCGCGCTAGTTTCGCACGTTTGCCACCATTGGGAGATCACGATCATGAACCTTGCCCCTCTTTTAGCCGCGCCTTTGGCCATTCAGATCCACGTTGTGTTTGCCCTCATCTCGCTTGTTTTGGGTGGCTTTGTGCTGTGGCGGCGCAAAGGCGGCGCGCTCCACCGCATCCTCGGGCGCGTCTGGGTGGGGGCGATGCTGGGCGTTTCATTCACCGGGTTTTTCATTCACGAGATCCGGTCATTTGGAGCGTTTAGCCCCATTCATCTGTTTTCTGTGGGCGTGCCGATCATGATGGCCATGGCAATTTACTTCGCACGCACGGGACAGATCGAAAAACACCGGCGTTCGATGCAGGGCACCTATGTGGGGGGCATGGTGATCGCCGGTGGGTTTACCTTTTTGCCCGGACGGTTGAACCACGAGGTCCTGTTTGGCGGCAATTTTCCAGATATTGTCAGCCAGTCTTACGCCTGGATCATCCCATTTGTTGGTGCCGCTCTCGGAGCTATTGTTCTCGCCGTGGCCGAGCGCCGTCGCCGAATGGACAAGCCGGTTCGACGTTAGGCGCGCACGCAGACGGATTGGTTTTCGGCTTCAAATTTGACGTCAAACCGCTTACGTCCCAACAATGAAACACCCTGCATGGCACGTGGCCGAGGGTGTTTGTGAGGGAGACAATTGATGCGTTGGCGTGGCAGACGGCAGAGTTCCAATATCGAAGACCGCACCCAGTCCGGTGGCAACCGAGGCGGTAACCGGGGTGGGTTCCGCTTTCCTGGTGGGCTCGGTCGGGAACGCATTGGCATGCCGCGTTCATCAGGCCGTACCATGCGCCGTGCTTCCGGTGGTGGGTTCGGAACGATCATTTTGTTGGTGGTTGGCTTTTTCCTCCTGCGCTCCTGCGGGATCGATCCGCTGGACATGATGGCTGGAGGTGGCGGCTCGCTGGTTCCCAACCAGACCCAGGGTCAAAGCGAACCGGTTCGATCTCCGAATGCCGCGCCCAATCCGCTTCCCCGAACGGCCAACCGTGGCGGCAGCGGTCGGATTTCCACCCAAGCCGATATGAAGGAGTTTGTCGGCGTGGTGCTGGCTGAAACGGAAGATGTCTGGTCCGGTATTTTCCAGGCCCAGGGCCGTCGCTATGCGCCTCCCACGTTGGTGCTGTTTTCCAAAAGCACGCGATCGGCTTGCGGCATGGCGAGTGCGGCCACCGGTCCGTTTTATTGTCCGCCCAATAGGAAGGTGTTTTTGGACACCGATTTCTTCGTCACGCTGGAGCGCAAGTTTGAAGCCCACGGTGATTTTGCCAAAGCCTATGTCATCGCCCACGAGGTTGGGCATCATGTGCAAAACGTGATCGGCGTTCTGCCACGATTTAATCAGATGCGTCGTTCGCTCTCCAAAGCGCAGGCCAACCAAATGTCAGTTCGGGTTGAACTTCAGGCCGACTGCTTTGCGGGCATTTGGGCCCATTTCACCGAGAAAAAAGGTCTTCTGGAAGCCGGTGACATTGATGAAGCGCTGAACGCTGCCATGCAAATTGGGGATGATGCCATCCAACGGCGCATTCAAGGGTATGTCGTACCGGAAAGTTTCAGCCACGGCACGTCAGAGCAACGCCGAGCCTGGTTCTATCGCGGCTATGAAACGGGTCGTGTGACGGATTGCGATACCAAGGTTTTTGGCTAGGCGGTTTGTTGGGATAAGGGTGGGGCGCAGTTCGGGTTTTGAGAGCCGGCTACCTACGTACCAAACGTCATCGAAACTCCCGTAACCGTCGGCTACTGCAAAGAAGCGCACCCGTGGAGAACGACAACCCTAACCACGCTCCGGCAGGGCATCCATGCCCTTTTGTTGGCGCATGAGATTCACGAACCGTTGGAAAAGATAATGGCTGTCTTGGGGGCCTGGGGACGCTTCGGGGTGGTGTTGCACGGAGAAGACGGGTTTGCCGGTGAGGCGCAGGCCGCAATTGGTGTCGTCAAACAATGAAACGTGGGTTTCCTCCACCCCGTCGGGCAGGCTGGTGCGGTCGACTGCAAAGCCATGGTTCATGGAGACGATTTCGACCTTGCCGGTGGTGTTGTCGCGCACCGGATGGTTGGCCCCGTGGTGCCCCTGGTGCATTTTGACGGTCGTTGCGCCGAGCGCCAGGGCGAGCATTTGGTGGCCGAGGCAAATGCCGAAGACCGGTATGCCGCTGTCAACCAGAGTTTTGATTTGCTCGACAGCATAGACGCCCGTGGCGGCCGGATCGCCCGGGCCGTTGGATAGAAAAATGCCATCGGGTTTCAGCGCCAGCACAGTGTCGGCTGCGGTTGTCGCCGGAACCACCGTCACGCGGCAATCCAGGCCCGCCATCAAGCGAAGAATGTTGCGTTTGACGCCGAAATCGTAGGCTACAACGTGGAACTGGCCTTCCCCCATTGAGGGAGCATTCAAGCTGTCAGCCGCAAAACCCTTGTCCCACACCCAGGGCGTTTCCTGCCAGTTTTCGGGTGCTGCGCTGGTGACGCCGGGGACAAGATCTTGCCCTTCAAGGCCGGACCATGCGGCAGCGCGGGCTTTCATAGCCTCCCTATCAAACGTGCCGTCGGGGCTGTGGGCGATGACCGCGTTGGCCAGCCCCTGTTCGCGGATGTGGGCGGTGAGCGCCCGTGTGTCGACGCCGTATAAGCCGATGATGCCGTTTGCTGTGAGCCAGTCTGCAAAATGATCTGCGGAGCGGTAGTTCGATGGATTGGTGATGGGCTCACGGAAAATGGCGCCCACAACGCGATCCTCAGCTTCACGGTTGAGCGTTTCCAGGTCTTCTGGGTTGGCCCCGACATTGCCGATATGGGGAAACGTGAATGTGACGATCTGGCCGGCATAGGATGGGTCGGTCAAAATCTCCTGGTAGCCGGTGATGGCGGTGTTGAAGCAGACTTCAGCTTCCGCCGTCCCGCTCGCGCCGATGCCGTGACCTTCGATGACGGTGCCATCGGCCAACACAAGGAGAGCCGTGGGTTTGGTTTGCGTCCAGGGGGCTGGAACAGTGTTGGTGTCTGCGAGCATAGCCATGGTGATTTCTAAGGTTTGGGCGCTGGACGTGCGTTTCGGTTCGCGCGGATGCCTTTGTTCAAAGTCAAAATTGAGGGCCAGATTTTGAAGATAGGTGTGATAGCTCGAGTGTGGCATGCCGCCCGTGCATAGCGCGCGTGAGGCCACCGCCGACCTTTGACCCTTGATGTCTTCCTGTAGAGGCCCATTTGCGGCTTGAAAAGTGCCCACCCCTCCGCGCCCGCTAAGCTGTGGTGGAGAACCGGCTTTCTTTTCTCGTCTTGCTCACGCCTTCCGCGGTCCCGGTGCAGCATTGACGCAACCACGGGACCGTGATCTCAGTGCGTCCTATTCGGCGATTGTCAGCGTTGGCCGCTGGCGGTATTGGCCGGACACACTGCTTCCGCTTTATGGAGACTTTGACCCATGCGCACCCAATTGGTTGATGGCATGAAACTGGCCATGAAAGCAGGTGACAAGCGTCGTCTTGGGACGCTGCGCCTGATCAATGCTGCGATCAAGGACCGTGATATTCATGCCCGCGGCAAGGGACAGGAGCGGGTGACGGATGAGGAGATTCTCCAAATCCTCACGAAGATGATCAAGCAGCGCGAAGAATCGGCCAAAATTTACGAAGAGCAGCATCGCCTGGAACTTGCTGAACAGGAGCGCGAAGAAATTGTGATCATTCGCGATTTCCTTCCTGAGCAGATGGATGACAGCGCGGTGCGGGCAGCCTGTGCGGCTGTTGTTGCTGATGTAAAAGGCGAAAGTCTGCGGGACATGGGCAAGTGCATGAACGCGCTGAAGGAGCGCTATCCCGGTCAGATGGATGTCGGGAAAGCGAGCCAGGTCGTGAAGGAAATGCTGGGTTGAGGCCAGAACACGGCTCACTCGTGGTGCCGATGCTGTGATGAGCGCTTGCAACTTTTCTAAAATCATCGCACTGCCCAGGCATGGCTTTGCGGGTGGTTCAGGAATCGGCGGAAACACTTGATTATGCGGCGGTGGGCCGCGCGATCACCGCTGCCTATGCCGCCCGCAATTTGAACCCGCCGCCCCACGATTTGAAATGGCGCTATTTGCGAGGTTTTGGGCAACGGCCCACGATTTTTGCCGTCTATCAGGACGATGTGCGCATTGGGCAGGCCGTCGTTCTTGTCCGCCAATTGGCGGATGGTCGCCGCATAGCGCTTCTAGCAGACCTTTATGTTGACGCTGGTCCCAGCAGCGCGCTGGGCGCGATGATGCTCTACAAAGAGCTGAAGGCGTTTCTCGAAACGGAGCCCTTCAGTCTCATTTACACGCTGGCGAACGAGACGGCGGGTACGCTCGATCGCAAGATCTTGGGTCTCGTTGACAAACAGCCCCTGGCTGTCACGCCCGGTCTTTTTATGGGCTTTGGCTCTCACTCCGGCTCTCAATTGGGCGGCGCTCGGTGGGGTTCGTCCCTTGTTAAAGTTGCGCACGCGAAAGACGCCCAAGATATGGTCGCGCCTTTGGAGGCAGTTGGTGATAAATGCGATGCTCCCGGGACGTTGTGGATCGCCGATGATCTGTTGAGTCGGTTGGGCGCGCCGTGCCATCGGTATTTGGCTGCCAAAAGCGGGGGACTGTTGTTGATCGCTGTGCCGCGGCGCTTTGGTGTTGTGCCCACACTTGTCCTGTCCGCTCGGTTTGGTGCGGGTGATGCAAAAGCGTGGCGCGCCGCCCTGGCACAGCTTGTTCGTCTGAGTAAAATACCTCTGGTTTTGAACGGAACCGGCGTTGAGGTGCCCTCCGGACTTTTGTTCTCGAGTCTTGCCGCCCGCTTCAGCCGCACTTTTGCCATCTCCTACCGGCTTGGACCGGACGGTGAGGACCTGCCGCAACGATTGCAGTTTCTCGATTTGGATGTGATGTAGAGCGGCGCGCGGGTCGGCATTCGGCCGCGCTAGAACGGCGTGCGATCGCGTTGTGGTGTAAGGGTTTGGGTTGCCCTAAAAGACCCGGATTGTGCTAGCGTCTTGCCCATGCGGTTTCCTCCCACCTTTCTTGATGATGTGCGCGCGCGCATTCCCATTGCTGATGTGGTGGGTCGGCGAGTTACGTTCGACCGCAAGAAGTCGAATCCGTCTCGCGGTGATTTCTGGGCCTGCTGCCCGTTCCACGGTGAGAAGTCGCCGTCGTTTCACTGTGAAAACAGCAAGGGGCGGTACTACTGTTTCGGGTGCGGCGCCTCCGGGGATCACTTTCGATTTCTGACGGAGTTGGAAGGGCTAACTTTCCCTGAAGCGGTGGAACGTTTAGCCGATGAAGCGGGCATACCCATGCCGGCTGTGGACCCGCGCGCCGAGGAAAAGGCTAAGGAGCGGGCCACACTCCACGATGTGATGGAGCTTGCCGCCCGCTTTTTTCAAGATCAGTTGCAGACCAGCATCGGAGCCGCCGCGCGGGCTTATTTGCGGGAAAGGGGTCTTTCGCCGTCGGTCCAGCAGACCTTTGGTCTGGGCTATGCGCCGTCAAGCAGGTCCGCGTTGAAAGAGTTTTTGGCCGGTAAGGGCGTGCAAAAGGAACAGATTGAGGCCTGCGGCCTGGTGGTTCACGGGCCGGATATTGCGGTGTCCTATGACCGATTTCGGGACCGGATCATGTTCCCCATCCTCGACCCTCGGGAACGGGTGATCGCATTTGGCGGTCGGGCCCTGTCCCCCGATGTTCCAGCCAAGTATTTAAACTCGCCGGAAACGGACCTGTTTTCGAAATCTCATGTTTTATACAACTATGCAAAGGCCCGTCGGGCGACCGCGAAGGGTGAAAGCCTGATCGTCTGCGAAGGCTATATGGACGTGATTGCCCTGTCGGCTGCCGGCGTTGAAAACGCCGTCGCCCCGCTGGGCACAGCGCTGACGGAGTCTCAATTGGGTCTTGCCTGGCGTGTGGGGCCGGAACCGATTTTGTGTTTCGACGGGGACCAAGCGGGGCTGCGCGCCGCCAACCGCAGCATCGATACCGCTTTGCCGGGGTTGAAGCCGGGGCAATCCCTCCGCTTTGCGTTGCTGCCGGAAGGGGAGGACCCCGATGATCTGATCAAGCGGGCGGGTGTAGAAGCGTTTCGGGATATCGTCAGCGGCGCGCGCCCGCTATCGGCTATGCTGTGGAGCCGGGAGACAGCGGGTGGTACGTTTGATGCTCCGGAGAAACGGGCGGAACTGGAGCGATCTCTGTTTGGCATCGTCAACACGATTGGTGACGAGAACGTCAAACGCCATTACCAGCAGGACGTGCGGGATCGCCTGGCGGGTTTTTTTGGCGACACGTCAGCAGACAGGGGCCGAGGCGCGAAAGGCGGACGGCGTAACGCCGCGTCGAATGGGCAGGCCGGTGGCTTTGGAAATCGGCTGGGGCAGCAGCGTTACCCCTCGCAGCGTGGGGGTGGTCGTCTTGCGGTATCGGAAAGTCTGATGACCTCATCGCTGGTTCAGCGAAGCGCCTCGCGCCCGCCTCTGCGGGAGGCTGTTTTGGTCGGCACGGTTTTAAACCACCCCATGGTGGGCATCGCGCATTTTGATGCCTTTGCTGGGCTTGATCTTGTGCACGCCACAACCAAAGCCGTGCATGCCGGGTTGATTGATCTGTTGGCGGAAGCGGGCGAAGAGACGGATGCCCCTACCCTTGAAACCGTGGCTCAGGCGCTGGACGGGCGCGGCTTAACCAAAGCGCGTGAAGCGCTGGACGCCCGTGTGCGGGAAAGTCGGGTCTGGCAAGCGCAGTCGGACGCAGCGTTTGAAGATGCCAGCGATGGCTGGCAACAGGCGTTCACCTTGTATCAGCGGGCACGCGCACTAGATGTTGAATTGAAACGCGCGGAAAATGCCTTTGCCGAACAAGGCGATGAAGCCAGCTATCAAAGATTGAGAAGCGTCCAAGCCGAAATCGCCAACAGCGACGGCACGGAGGCCTTGATTGAGGGATTTGGTGTGTCGTCGGGAAGGCCGATGCGCGGGTTTTAACCGACAGTTGCTGGGGTCGCCTTTGGATTGCCCTTACATGGGTTGGGAACGTTTCGGTTCACCTTTGGTGCAGTCGCGCTTTGGTGATGGGCGGCCTTGACCTTACCGCTTGCGAAAACAGGGCTTTATCTGTCATATGAAAGACAGCCTGTCCCATTTGCGGAACCGCGGTCCCATGTGTTGGACGCTCCGAACGGCCATTGCCAGCGACAGGGTTAATCAGGAATTAACACGCAGCGCGTAGCCTGCGAACCAATAAACTCGCCTGCGATTCGTTGGCTTGCTGACATTTTTTCGATGTTGGCCCCCGATGGCACGCGGCAAGAAGCGATTGTGACCCACGGCAGCGATGGCGTGGCGACCTCTACGGAGAGAGACCCCCTATGGCAACCAATGCTGCAGCCGCAGAAACTGTGCAGGACGAAGCAAAGACCACAACGAGCGACCGCCCGTTGCTCGACCTGAACAATGATGCCGTCAAAAAGATGATCAAGGCCGCCAAGAAGCGCGGCTATGTGACGGTGGACGAGTTGAACGCGGTCATGCCGTCGGAAGAGGTGAGCCCCGATCAAATCGAAGACACGATGTCGATGCTGTCTGAAATGGGCATCAACGTGGTCGAGGAAGAGGAAGCCGAAGAGGCCGCCGAAGAGACGTCTTCCGAATTGGTGGAGGCCGGTAAAAAAGCGGTTGCCACCGTTGCCAAAAAAGAGCCCACCGACCGAACCGATGATCCGGTGCGCATGTATCTGCGCGAAATGGGATCGGTGGAGCTTTTGTCCCGCGAAGGCGAGATCGCCATTGCCAAGCGCATTGAGGCAGGCCGCGAAACCATGATTGCCGGGCTTTGCGAAAGCCCACTCACTTTCCAGGCCATCATCATCTGGCGCGAGGAACTGCTGGAAGAGAACATTCTTCTGCGGGACATCATTGACCTTGAGGCCACCTATGCGGGCCCTGACGCGAAGCAAAATGTGCCTGTGAACCCGAATGCGCCCGCATCCGTGGCGGAAGCTGTTCGCCAAGGGTCGGGGGGTGAGCATTCGCCTGAAGCTATCGCTCGCCGCAAAGCGCTTGCTGAAGGCCGTGACCCGGAAGAAGCGGTGCGTGAGTTGATGGCACCCAAGCCTGAGGCCAATGACAATGATAACGACAACGACGATGACGACGATGATGACGCCGCGCTGTCCCTTGCAGCGATGGAGTTGGAGCTAAAGCCGAAGGTTCTGGAGATCTTCGATTCCATCGCCAACAACTACAAAAAATTGCGTCGCCTTCAGGACCAACATGTCGAAAAACGCATGGTGAACGAGACCCTGTCTTCGTCCCAAGAGCGTCGCCTGCGGCAGCTAAAAGAAGAAATCGTCGAAGCGGTGAAGTCGCTTGAATTGAACTTGAACCGCATCGAGGCCCTCGTCGAGCAGTTGTACGACATTAACAAGCGGCTGGTTCAGTCGGAAGGCCGTTTGATGCGGTTGGCTGAAAAGCACGGTGTGGTGCGAGAAAATTTCCTTGAGGAATACCGTGGCGCTGAATTGGACCCCAATTGGGTTGAACGCATCGCCGAGTTGAGCGCGAAGGGCTGGAAAGCGTTCTGCAAGAACGAAAAGGATGACATCGAGGATCTGCGCAGAGAGATCCAAATGCTGTCCCATGAGACCGGCCTGGAAACCGCCGAGTTCCGTCGGATCGTCCACCAGGTTCAAAAAGGAGAGCGCGAAAGTCGTATCGCCAAAAAGGAAATGGTGGAGGCCAACCTGCGCCTCGTGATTTCCATCGCGAAGAAATATACCAACCGCGGCCTGCAATTCCTCGATCTCATCCAGGAGGGGAATATCGGCCTCATGAAAGCGGTCGATAAATTTGAGTATCGACGCGGCTACAAATTTTCCACCTATGCAACCTGGTGGATCCGTCAGGCAATCACCCGC
>JBCBCT010000036.1:0-26134 GCA_038530365.1 Pseudomonadota bacterium
ACGGCGTTTGCTATGATTTCAGAAGACGGGAAAGCCAGCCGCGTATTGGTCAAGCCTGAGGTGTTGGCAAAAGGTGTTAAGACGCCAGAGCCGATCCAAGCTGATCCGGTCCCAGCGAATCCGGGCCCGATGGAGCCTGCCAAAATCGCGGCCGCCTCAGCAAAGCCCGCACAACCCGCGCCGATCCAATCCGAGGCAATTCAACCTAAGCCGCACGAAGCCCAGCCTCTCAAAGCCCAGCGGAACACACCTAAGCCGCGCCAAGTTGATCTGGCGAGTGAAACGCCCGCAGAAACGAAGCCCTCGGCAGAAAAAATCGCAAAAGCCGAGCCGGAAAAACCGCTACAGACCGCCCTTGTGGAACAGCCAGTTCAAACGAAAGCGGCTCCAAAACGTGACGCGAAAACGCCGGATCAGCCGCCCGTGGTTGACGCAAAGCCTGCTTCCCAAGCAAAGCCTGTGGCTAAAAAGCCGTCTCCGCCGGTGGCCGGAAAGAAACCTGCTGTGCGGGTTGAGGCTGTGGAGGTTGAAGGCGACACCCTGTTCGTTGCAGGGGCCGCGAAGCGTGGTGCGCTCGTTCGTGTCTATATCAACAATGAACCGCTCGGGTCGGCCCGGGGCACCGTGGACAATCGTTTCCTGATCGCCCGCACATTCGATCTGAAATCGGGCAAGCATTCCGTTCGCGCTGATGTGGTGTCGCCGAAGTCCGGCGCGGTTTTGTCGAGGGCGCAGGTGCCGCTGGTCCACGATGCACCCGCGAAAAGCCCAACACCAAAAACCGGTAACACCGCCACAGAAGAGAATTCTGCAAAAGAAATAGCCGCAAAAGATCCAAAACCCACCGCTCCGGCGGTCGCCGCAACTCCAAAGACGGACACGGTCGCGAAAACAGTGCAGACTGCTAAGACTGAGACGGCACCAAAGGCCGCTCCCATCGCAGACGCGCCCGCCCCGCTGCAGACCGGCACGTCGATCATCATCAAACCGGGGGACAATCTGTGGCGAATCTCGCGGCGCACCTATGGCAAGGGCATCCGCTATACGACGATCTACAACGCCAACCGCGACCAGATCAGAGATCCGAGCCGCATCTATATCGGGCAGATCTTCAAAATTCCACAGATAGCTCAATCCCGGACTGCAGGTAGCAAAACCGACCAGACCGACGTGAACTGATGGCCTTTCCGATCATTTCACGGTGATCGGTCGCGGTTTTGAAGGCTTAACCCACAGGTTTCCCGTCCCGTGCATTTGAAAGCACACCCTTCGGCACCTATATCCATCGTATAATTGCGATGAAGCCGGTCACTGCGCACAGTAAGCGTTGCGGCATGCGATGCGCGCAACGCAGCACAAACCGCGGAGGGAGACGATGGGGTGCAGCGCCCAAGACCTTGAAGACTTGGCCAGGCTCAACGCCGACGGAACCAAAGCGAGTTCGACAACGATAGCCGCGGTTTTTGCCGCGCTGTCCAATCCCGCTCGCATCGACATCATCCGCCATGTTGCGCAGCATGAGCGCTGTGGCTGCAAGGACATCACCAACGTTTTGCCGCTGGCACAGTCCACGGTGTCCCAACACCTCAAGGTTTTGATCGAGGCTGGGATTATCGTGTGTGAGACCGTGCCTCCGCGCTCGTGCTACAGCGTCAATGAACACTTGATGCGCAGTGTGGCGGCTGCAACGGGTGCGTTTGTTGATTCCTGCTGTCAGAAGAAGCCATGCAACAAAACTGGCTCGGCGCTCCGTTCAGAAAGTCTAGTTTGACCAATACCAAAACCGCTGCTGCGGAGGACGAAGATCGTTCTTCGCTCAAGACGATCGCATCCCTATGGCCCTATATGTGGCCCCACGACCGTCCGGACCTGAAGCGCAGGGTTGTCTACGCCGCCTTCTTTCTGGTGATCGCCAAGATCATCACTGCGATCATCCCATTTTTCTTCAAGTTTGCGACTGACGCTTTGGACGGCCAGGACCCGTCTGTGTGGTGGCTGCCGGCTGCCGTCATGACGCCGGTGATGCTGGTGGTGGGCTACAACGCGGCGCGGCTTGTCATGTGGGGTTTCACCCAGCTTCGCGATGCACTGTTTGCCCGGGTGGGCCAGCACGCGGTGCGCCAGCTCGCCTATCTCACATTTACCCACATGCACACCATATCGCTGCGCTTTCACCTGGCGCGGCGCACCGGCGGTCTGTCGCGCATCATCGAGCGGGGCACAAAGGGCATCGAATCGATTGTCCGCTTCACCATTCTGAACACCCTTCCCACGATCCTCGAATTCATCCTGTATGCGGGCATTTTCGCCTATTTTTTCGGTTGGGAATACGTGGTCGTGATGGCCGTGACGGTCTGGGCGTATTTCTGGTTCACCGTGCGGGCGAGCGACTGGCGCATCGCAATTCGCCGGGACATGAACGCCTCCGATACAGATGCCAATTCCAAGGCCATCGACTCGCTGCTCAATTATGAGACCGTCAAATATTTCGGCAACGAACGCATGGAAGCCGACCGCTTTGACGTCTCCATGGCGAAGTATGAGCGCGCCGCCACCAAAACATGGACGTCCCTCGGCTGGCTCAATATGGGTCAAATGACGATTTTTTCCATCGGTATGCTGGCCTGCATGGTCATGTCCGCCCTTGCGGTTCAGCGTGGCGAGCAGACCCTGGGCGATTTCGTGCTGATCAATCTGTTCCTCATGCAATTATCTGTCCCCCTCAATTTTATCGGTTTCGTCTACCGAGAAATCCGCCAGGGCCTCACCGACATTGAAGAGATGTTTCGTTTGTTGGGTGTGGACCAGGAGGTCAAAGACAAGCCCGGTGCGCCGGCCCTCGACATCAAAGATGGCGGGATCCGATTTGACCGCGTGAACTTCGCCTATGACCCCGATCGACCGATCCTGAAAGACGTGAGTTTCGAGGTGCCTGCGGGCAAAACCGTGGCCATCGTCGGTCCATCCGGCGCGGGGAAGTCTACGATTTCACGGCTCCTGTTTCGCTTCTACGATGTGCAGGACGGCGCGGTCACAATTGATGGCCAAGACCTGCGCGACGTGCAGCAGGATAGCTTGCGCGACGTCATCGGCATGGTCCCGCAGGACACTGTTCTGTTTAACGACACGATTGCCTACAACATCCGCTATGGCCGCATTGATGCGACCGATGAGGACGTGCGTGAGGCTGCCGACCGGGCGCAGATTTCCGAGTTCATCGAAACGCTGCCCCAGGGCTTTGACACCCCGGTGGGGGAGCGCGGCCTCAAACTCTCCGGCGGTGAGAAGCAACGCGTTGCCATCGCCCGCACCCTGTTAAAAGCCCCGCCCATTCTCATCCTTGATGAGGCGACATCGGCGCTCGACACGCAAACCGAGCAAGAAATCAAGGCGGCCTTGGACGTTGTCTCGAAGAACCGGACCACCGTCGTCATAGCCCACCGCCTGTCCACCGTCATCGACGCCCATGAGATTATCGTGTTGAAAGCTGGCAAGATTGCCGAACGTGGCACCCACAAAGCCCTGCTTGAACAGAACGGGCTCTATTCCGCCATGTGGGCGCGGCAGCGCGAGGCTTCGGAAGCCGAAGAAGCGCTGCGGCGGGCGCGCGAAAGCGACACTGAAGGGCTTCTGGGGTTCAAAGCCCCCTCGCTTGCGGAAACTTCATGAATGAGCGTGCACGGTCGGGTGCATCCGGGGTTCGCGGGCGCCTGCTGCACGGTGTGGTCCTTGTTTTGGCGTTTGCGATCCCCTTGGACAGTGCGCGCGCTCAAACTGTCGAGCCGGTGGCTCTCGAACTCGTCTTGGCCATCGACACCTCCACCAGCGTCGATGGGCGGGAGTTTTTGCTACAGCGTGAAGGGCTTGCCGCCGCGTTTCGGCACCAGCGGGTCCAAAGTGCGATTGCGAGTTTGGGTCCGGGAGGGATGGCTGTCACCGTTTTGGCCTGGGCCGGCGAGGGGCAGCAGCAGCGCCTCACACCTTGGGTGAAAGTGACGGGGGCAGCATCTGCCAATGCCTTTGCCGACCGCATTGCAGCGTTCCGGCGTCCATTCAAGGGTTTCACCGATATTGGCGGGGCCTTGCGTGCCGCCACCCGCGAAATTTTGAACAATCGGTTTCGGGGCGCGGTCTTGAAAATTGACGTGTCCGGGGATGGCACAAGTGACACCGGCAGCCCCGCGCCGGCCCGCGATACGGCTGTTGACAGCGGCATCACGATCAACGGGCTTGCCATCCATACGGAAGAATATGATCTCGGCACCCTGGCGAGGATCGATCTGGAGCGTCATTTCACGCAAGAGGTGATCGGAGGGCCAGGGGCGTTTTACATGGAGGCGGAATCCTTTGCCGATTTCGCAGAGGCGATCCGCCGAAAACTGGTCCGCGAGATCGCAGGTGATGCCTTTGCCGCGCAAAGCAATCGCAACCCCACCGCCCGAGGCGCGCCAAAGCTCAAGTAGCGCATTCCAAAGCCAGGCCGCGCACTGTAAAGGTTCGGGCCAACACATTTCCCGCAAGAACCAAAGCCATGTCTGTCGTCCAGTCCGTCAAAAGCGCACTCGTCCCCGTCCACAGGGAAGGGTATCGCTTCATCGTGTTTTTCGCCTTCGTCACCGTCCTGCTGTGGCTGTTTTGGTCTCACCTTTTTTGGATTGGTCTGGCGTTGACCATCTGGTGCGCCCTGTTTTTTCGCGATCCTGTGCGCGTGGTGCCGGTGAGCGATGAATTAGTGGTGAGCCCGGCAGACGGCGTCGTGTCCAGCATCGGCTCCTTCGTTCCGCCAGCCGAGTTGAACCTGGGGGAGGAGCCGCGGGTTCGCATCTCGGTGTTCATGAATGTCTTCGACTGCCACATCAACCGCGCGCCGGTTCGGGGCACGGTGACGGTCTCGCAGCACAAGCCTGGGGCGTTTTTATCCGCCGATCTCGATAAGGCCTCCACGGACAATGAACGCCATGGGATGGTGATCGACAGCCCCCTTGGATCCGTGGGCGTGGTGCAAATTGCAGGCCTTGTCGCCCGCCGTATATTGAATTGGTCCGGTGCAGCAACGGAACTGGAGCAGGGCGCACGGTTTGGTTTGATCCGCTTCGGTTCGCGGGTCGATGTCTTTTTGCCCTCCGGCGTCTCCCCTCGGGTGGCGCTGGGCCAACGTGCCATTGCCGGTGAAACGGTGTTGGCGGCGAAGGGTGATACATTTGCTAGCAGTCTAACCCCGCGGTCGATGTAATGAAGGCCCCGTTTCCGGATTTTCTCGCAGAAGAAAAGAAGCCCACCAAGTCGGCACGGGGTGACGCGGCGGCGCCCGAAGATTTGCCCCACCTGTTTGATGCCGATCAGAACGATAAAAGCGCTTCGCCCCCGGACGATGGCACCGCTTCGCCGGATGCCGAACCTGCGCAGATTTCCCGCCTCCGTGACGTGCCGCTGCGGATGTTGGCGCCCAACCTCATCACCCTGGGTGCAATTTGTTCCGGCTTGACGAGCATTCGTCTGGCTTGGGAAAGCCGGTTTGAATTGGCCATCGCAGCCATCGTTTTTGCCGCCATTTTGGATGCGCTGGACGGGCGGGTTGCGCGGTTTTTGAAATCCTCAACATCGTTTGGAGAGCAGCTGGATTCCCTCGCCGACTTTGTGAATTTCGGGGTGGCCCCCGCTTTGGTCCTCTACCTTTGGGGGTTGAATGCCTTGGGCTCCATCGGCTGGGTTGTGGCGCTTGCGTTCGCCATTTGCGGCTGCCTGCGTCTGGCCCGGTTCAACGTGATGTTGGAAGCGGAAAATGAACCCGAATGGGCTCCGGATTTCTTCACCGGCGTCCCCGCTCCGGCTGGCGCGTTGTTAATGTTGCTGCCGGTCTATCTGAGCTTGATTTTGACCGATGCCGGTAAGCCGGATCCGTCCATGGCCGGTTCCGTCAGCGCTGCCATTTACGCTGTGTTTGTAGGCTTTCTGATGGTCTCAAACTTGCCGACGTGGTCCGGGAAGCGCTCTGCACAGAACATTTCGCGCAACCTGGTGTTTCCCTTCATGATCGGTCTGCTGCTGTTGATCACGCTACTGTTCAGCTTCCCGTGGTGGGTATTATCACTGTTTAGCGGGCTCTATCTCGTCACCATACCATTCAGCATCCGCGACCACCGGAAACGCGTGCATGCCCTGGATGCCGGTAAGCAAACGTAAAACAAGACCGTCAGAACAAACACAAAAAAAGGGGAGCACACCGTGCTCCCCTTTTCTTTGTTCCATTGCAGGGACGATCTACTCCGCCGCTTGCGGAAGTTCGGTGGGTTTAGGTCCCTTACCCGGTTTACCCGCATCGTTGTTCGGCAACTTGGGCAACGATTGCCGCGCCTTACTCATCATGGCGTTCAAATCGTCCATGTGATCAGACATGACGTCTTCCGCCTCGGCCACCATGGCAGGTTTGCCTTTGACCTTGCCGTAGACCCATTTTACCGGGGCCACGAGGTTAGCGGGCATGGCCAGTAAGCTGGGGATCATGATCAGTGTGAGCAGCGTTGAAAACGCGAGACCGAAAATGATCGCAGTGGAAAGCTGCACCCACCACACCGAAGTAATTCCGCCATAGGCAATTTCCTGCGTCACGAAGTTCATATTGATCTGCATCGCCATGGGGATGAGGCCAAGGATGGTCGTGATGGTGGTGAGCGCGATGGGGCGCAGCCGTTGGGCCGAGGTTTTCAGCACCGCTTCGCGGGTCTCAACGCCTTCGGCCCGCAGCCGGTTGAACGTATCGATCAACACAATCGCGTTGTTCACCACGATGCCCGCCAGTGCGACCACGCCGGTTCCCGTCATAATGATCGAGAACTTCTGCCCCGTGAACATCAGGCCGATCAACACACCAACAATGGCAAGCACCACCGTAAGGAGCGTGATGATGGTCTGGTAGAACGAGTTGTACATCGTCACCAGAATGATGAACATCAGGAAGAGGGCGATGCCGGCGGCCATCTGGAGGAAGGCACCGGATTCGCGCTGTTCTTCATCACCGCCACGGAACTTGAACTGCACGGTTGACGGCCATTGTTGCGCGTCCAACCAGGCTTGAACCTGCGCAACCTTGTCATTGGGCGTGATCGCCTTGCCGTTCTCTTCAAATTTCGGGATCAGGTTGGCCTTCACCTCCATATTGTAGAGCCCGTCCTTCCGGGTGATGGAGCTCACTTTCTGCTCTGCCGAACGGGTTACGAAGTTAGCCAGCGGCACTTGGCCCTGCTGAGTTGGCAGCCGCAGTTTGTCGAGTGTGTCGAAGCTGCGCTCCTCCGCGCTCAACCGCACGCGAATGTCGAGTTCATCCTCGGAATCATCGGGGCGATATTTCCCGATGGGCACGCCCGTCGTGACGAGCTGCACCATGGAACCGATGGAGGCGATGCCAGCATTGTAGCGTCCGGCTTCCTCGCGGTTCACCTTCAATTCCCATTCGATGCCGGGGAGGGGACGCCCGTCTTCAAGGTCCTGCACACCTGCCAAACCATCAAAGAACGTGCGGGCGCGGGCCACACTAGCTACCATGTCATCATAGTTGGTGGAACGAACCTGAAGGCGAATGTCCTTACCCGTCGGCGGACCCCCTTCAATCTTGCGAACCTCGACTTTCACGCCGGGAATATTGGCGGTCTTTTCGCGTATCTCCTGGAAGATATCGACGGCGAGACGGCGGCAGCAGAAGTCCGCCATTTCGATCTGCAATTCTCCGATCACGTCCGCCGGCTTGTCTTGCACCCCACCGAGTGGGTTGCCGCGTCCGCCGGAGCCACCGGGTGCGCGGGCGGTCATGACGGAGTTTGCGATGCCGGGAATGTTCAAGACCACTTGATCAACTTCCGACACGATGTCCCGCGCCTGCGTTGCCGAAAGGTTGCCGCGGGCCGAGACCAAGACCACCGCCACGTCCGGCTCTTCCTCGACGAAGAATTCGACGCCTGCATTGTTCGCGCCAAAGGCTGAAAACACCCAAATTGCGGATCCAACGACGGCTGCAATCACAACGGCGTTGCCGATAATGTTCCCGGACAGGAACTTCAGCATGTACAGGTAGCCCTGCATGACGCCGCCAACTTTGTTGATTTCCAGCTTACGCTCGCTGGTGAACATCAGCGATACGCGGTCTTCTGCGTCCGCCTTTGCTTCCCGCGATGTTGTCCACAGCAGCAAACCGTAGGCCACGGGCAGAACCACGACGGCGGTCAACACACCCACTGCGGCTGCGATCACCGTGACCAAAGACCATGGTTGCGTCAGGCCTTTGAGAACTTCCGCCTCATCAAACGGTGTCCCGGCCTCTGCGGCCGCCGCCAACAGGCGCGCTTTTTCCGCTTCAAACTGTTCAGCCTGCCAAGCAGCCAAACTGTCGGCGAGGGGCTGGGCGAATTGCTCGATGCCGAGCGAAATGCCGCCCTTAGAGAGCGCATAGGTGCCGATGCCAAGGATGACCGCAAGGAACGCGGATTGGGCGATAACGCCTCCCTGGCGGCCCAATTTTGTCGCGATCATGCCGGTGAGGGCACCGGTGGTGGGCAGAAAAATCAACGCCGTCAAAAGCGATGCTGTCAAGACGATGATCACCATGATCGGCAAATACGACATGAACTCACCGGGAACGCCGGGCCACAAAAGGAGCGGCAAGAAAGCGGCCAATGTCGTCGCAGTGGACGATACCACTGGCCAAAACATCAGCTGCGCTGCCTTTGTATAGGCTTCGTTCGCTGGCATTCCTTCGGCAAGTTTTCGGTCGGCATATTCGGTGACGACGATTGCGCCATCCACCAGCATGCCAACGGTCAACACCATGCCAAACAGGACCATCATGTTCACCGTCATGCCGGCGGTGGACAAGATCAAAAAGCCGACGGCAAAGGACACAGGAACCGAAAGGCCGACAAGAAGCCCCGACCGCAGACCGAGAGCCGCCACGACCACCACCATCACCAGAGCGATTGCCGTCATGATTGAGGATTGCAGCGAGCCTTGGACCTCATCGATGAAGCTCGACTGATCGAGCAGATAGTTGATCTTGATGGTGGACGGCCAATCTTTGGAGAACGCCGCCACGGTCGCGCGCACCGCCTTGTTGTTTTCGATAATGTTAGTGCCGATCCGTTTCACGACTTCAAGCGCGATGGCTGGTTCGCCGTTCACCCGCGTGTAGCTGAAGGGGTCTTTGAACGTGCGACGGATCTTGGAGACATCCCCCAAGGTCACCACCGCTTCGCCGTTTTGCTTGATAGGAATGGAGTAAACGTCGCGGGCGTTTTCAACGAGGCCCGGCACTTTCAGGCTGAACCGTCCCTGGCCATTGTCGATGAAACCGGCTGCAACCAATTGGTTGTTTTGCGACAGCGCGTTCAGCAATTCGGTTTGGGTTATGTTGTAGGATTCCAACCGGGCCAGATCGAGCACGACCTCCAGCATTTCCTCACGGTTGCCGGACAGGTTCGCCTCGCGAACCGTGTTGATGGCCTCAATCTCGTCTTTCAACCGGCGTGCGTATTGGAAGAGCGTGCGCTCCGGAACGCGGCCTGACAGCGTGACGATGATTGTGGGTTGCAGGGCGAAGTTGGTTTCCGCCACGGTCGGCTCATCGGCCTCCACCGGCATTTCCGATTTTGCCTGATCCACCTTGTCGCGAATGTCGGCAAGCACTTTGTCCTTATCGGTGTCGATGGTGAATTCGAGCACTACTGTTGCCGAACCCTCAGCAGCAATTGCGGTCAACTCCTTCAGGCCGTCGAGCCCGCGCAGCTTGCTTTCCAACGGCCGGATCAACAGTCGTTCGGCGTCCTTTGGCGAGACGCCCTGCTGCGTGACGTTCACGAAATAGACGGGAACATCGATGTCCGGTTGCGCTTCTTTTGGGACCTGGATGTAGGAAATAACGCCAGCGATCACCATCACGATCATCATAACGACGATCGTCTTGGGGCGGCTGAGAATAGTTTGGAGGGCGGCGGTCATTACGATTGCTCCGCGTTGCGATCAGAGGATGGGGCGCGCGCTTTTTTGTTCGCTTCGGGATCGGAAGTGCCTTTGGTTCCGGCTTTGGCGTTTTGTTTTGCGCGCTCGGCCTCCAGCTGTTTCATTTGCTCGGGTGTGACCGGCGCAACCAACTCACCGGCGGCCACAAAATTTTGCCCCAGGGTGATGACGCGGCTTCCCACTTCAAGTCCCGTGACCCACATCGCATCGGCCTCCTGGGCAAGGATATCGATGGGCTGGAAACCAACCTTGTTGCCGTCCCCCACATACCGAATGCCGATGCGGCCATCGTCCGCCAGCGTTAACCAGCTGGGAGCAACCTTAAAGGCGGTGGTGGATGGAAGTGTCACGACCGCCGCCGCCGTCATACCGTCGAGCAAAGTGCCTTCGCTGTTGTCCACCTCGACCTCAATGTTGAAGGTACGCGTGTTGGGATCGGCAAGGGGGGAAATATAGGTCACTTTTCCGGGCCGTGCCGCGCCGGAAATCGGTGTTACGATAGCTTCCATGCCGAGCTTCACCGCGTTGATGTCGCGCTCCGAAACCTGGCCGGTAAACAGCATGGGGTTTGTGTCCATCTTCGTGACGCACACGCCGCCGGGGGCCAGATTGTCGCCCACCTGCGCCATGGGTTCGCGGATCACACCAGCAACGGTGGCGCGAATTTCCGTCCGGCCAATGTCTTGCTCCGCTTGGGCCAAGGCTGCTTTTGCCGAATCGAGGGCACTGCGAAGCCCGCGCAAACGGGATTTGGTCGCAAAGCCCCGCTTCACCAGTTGTTCGGTGGATGTGTAATCTTCCTGCGCCTGACGCAGCGTCGATTGTGCCTGTGCCAGGGTCGTGGAGCGAACGCCCTTTTCAATGACACACAGCAGATCACCGACCTTAACCGACTGACCTTTTCGCACGGGCCGCTTTTCCACGACGCCGCCGGTTTCCGCCCGAACCGTCACCACCGTGTTTGCCGCGGTGCGACCGCGCACGGCCAATTGGTTGGGGCGCTCTTCCGGCATCAACGTTTGCACCCGCACCCGGAAGGCCGCCGCTGCTTTGGCCTCTTCGCGCTGGGCGATGGTTGGTGTTTGTGAATTGCCTTGTCCGCCAACGACCAGATCGCCGGTAAACATCCAGCCTCCAATCCCTGCGAGAATACCAAGGGCGATGAGCTGCGAACCACGGATTTTCATGGGTCTGTCCTACTCTGCTGCCACGGTCGCGCTGGCCCGCAGGCCGCCGACCGATGAACTGTCATTTGAAAGGTTGAATGCTTGCCCGGCCCGCGCCTCCAGCGCCGCCCGGTTCTTTGAAAGATAGTCGCGGGATTGTTCCAGAACGAAGCGCCCGTATCCTGCGACCCACTCGGCCCCGGCGAGGTCAACGTGCTCTGCTTCTTCCGTAATCTGGGCAATTTCCTTAGCGAGATAATCAAGCTGCATGTCAATGGCACGACTGACGTGCTCCGGCTGCATCATCTCGGCGCACATGGCCAAGAGCAGAAATTCGCTTTTGTAGATGTCTTTTTGGGCCGGACGGCTTAGCGCTTCAAGAAATGCCTCGCGACCTTGGTCGGTGATTGAATACACCTTGCGCGGTGGTTTTCCCGGTTGAAACTCTTCCCGCGCCGTGACCAGCCCATCGCCCTCCATCTTGGCCAGGGCAGGGTAAATCGAGCCATAGCTCGCATCCACGAAATGGCTGAAATGGCCTTCAGAGACCAGTTTTCGAATTTCATAGCCGGTGCTCTCAGAGCAATTGAGAACAGCCAGGCAAAGGGTGCGCACATTCATGGGCGAGGGTCCAACTGCGGGTTGGCGAGGATATAAGCCGCCCGATAGATATATCAATCATGAATATGCTCACTGATGACATATCGCCACACGATATGAATAAGCGGCTGATGTAATTTTTACGCGTTAAAACGTGTTAAGGTTTCAAATTAAAAAGATCGCCCGGCCCTAAGGCTTCGGTTGGTCGCGTTTTTCGCCCGTGCTTCGGCGGCACGGCGGGCGGTCACGCTGGCGGGAACCAAGGCGCGCAATTTGGTCAGCCGCTCCGCCATGTCTGCCAGATAGCGGTCGGTGTCGATGGTGATCGCGTCGGCGCTGTGCGACGCTTTAGACGCCTCTTTCTCAGTTTTAGCCATGTCATCCATCGTGCCCCTGCCATGTTTGCGTCCGGGGCCCACCCCGCTTGCTATGAGAGCTTTGCAAACAGGAGTTAAGGAGATTTGAAGCGGGCGGGGTCCGCCTAGATCGGTTTCCAGCCATCGGCGGCAAAATCATACACCCCACCGGTGCGATCCTCTTGAGGCGAGACCATACGCACCAACGTTTCAACGATGGCTGCGGGATGGGTCACGGTGGAGGGCTTTTCCCCGGGGGCATAGCGTGCCCGCATCTTTGTGCGCAGGGTGCCGGGATCAACCAGATTGATCCGCATAGCCGTCTTCTGGTTTTCTTTTGCGTAGACCCGCACCATCGCATCAAGTGCCGCCTTGGAGGCGGCATAAGCGCCGGTGAAGGGGCGCAGGCTTTCCGTCGCGCCCGACGTCAAAAACACGGCCCGCCCCGCATCCGATAGGCGCAGCAGCGGGTCGAGCGACCGGATGAGGCGGTAGTTCGCCGTCACATTCACCGACATCACCTCTTCAAACACCGACGGTTTCATCTGGTGCAGGGGGGTGATCAGGCCAAGGCTTCCGGCATTGCCAAGGAGAATGTCGAGTTTGCCCCAACGCTCGTAAATTGTGGCACCGAGTCGGTCCAGCGCTTCAAAGTCGGTGATGTCGAGGGGAGCAAGCGTCGCGCTGCCGCCCATGTCTTTGATATCATCGTCCAATTCTTCCAAGCCGCCCACGGTGCGGGCCAAGGCGATGACATGGGCACCGGCTGCTGCGAAACCCAGGGCGGCTTCGTAACCGATCCCCCGCGATGCACCGGTCACTACGGCTAAGCGCCCATCAAGCGGTTTGGTGGATCGAAGCGCGGCCCAATCGGCTGATTGTTCTCGATCGCTCATGATTTCGCCTTCATTGCGTCGCTCGGTTTGTGTTTGGCTCATGTTTGTTTGTCCTATCTTGGCCTGCAATTTTTGCTGGCCAATGGGACGTGGCCTTAGGAGCCGCCGCCTGAGAGCATTGAGACGCGCCCCATGGAACCCTTGCCCCGGGCACCAATGGCGTCGGCAGCACCGTCCCGCGCTGCCAGGTCCGTAAGCGCGGTGGGATACTCCCCCGTGAAGCAGGCGTCGCAAAACTGCGGTTGGCCCCCGTCGCGGCCCGCCTGACCCGCGGCGCGGTAAAGCCCGTCAATCGACAGGAACGCAAGGCTGTCCACTTTGATAAACTGCGCCATGTCCTCAGGCTTCATGCGACTTGCCAGCAACTTTTGCTTTTCAGGCGTGTCCACGCCGTAATAGCAACTCGACAGGGTCGGCGGGCTGGCGATGCGCATGTGCACTTCCCGCGCTCCGGCATCGCGGACCATCGCCACGATTTTCTGGCTCGTCGTGCCCCGCACAATGGAATCATCCACCAAAACGACCCGCTTTCCTTCGATCAAACGGCGGTTCGCATTGTGCTTGAGCTTTACGCCCATGTGGCGAATGTTGTCCGACGGCGCGATGAAGGTGCGGCCCACATAGTGATTGCGGATAATGCCGAGTTCAAACGGAAGCCCCGCGGCCTGTGCAAATCCTATGGCCGCAGGCGTGCCCGAGTCCGGCACAGGCACCACGATGTCGGCATCCACCGGCGCCTCGGCGGCCAATTCTTCGCCAATGCGTTTGCGCACCGCGTAAACGTTTTCCCCCTGAACGGTGGAGTCGGGACGAGCGAAATAAACATATTCAAACACACAAAACTTCGGCGGCTTCGCCTCAAACGGAAAGTAGGATTCGACACCCTGTTCTGTGATCACAATCATCTCGCCCGGTTCGAGATCCCGAACGAAACGCGCGCCGATAATATCCAGGGCACAGGTCTCCGACGCCAAAACGTAAGCACCGTCCAAGTCACCCAAAACCAAAGGTCGGAAACCATAGGCATCGCGGCAACCGATCATTTTCTTGGCCGACATCGCCACCAGCGAAAACGCCCCTTCAAGCTGCTTAACCGCGTCCGTGAGTTTCGCGACGAGCCGCTCCTCCTGGCTGTTGGCGATCAGATGGAGGATGACTTCGGTGTCCGAGGTGGATTGGAAAATCGATCCCGCATGTTGGAGTGCGTCGCGAATGGCCCCAGCATTGGTGATGTTGCCGTTATGGGCCACCGCAAACCCGCCACCTGCAAAGTCGGCAAAAAACGGCTGGACATTGCGCATGCCCTCTCCGCCGGTGGTGGAGTAGCGGTTGTGGCCGATGGCGAAGCGCCCTGGCAAACGGGCGATGACCTGGGGTTTGGTGAACGTGTCGCCGATCAGGCCAACGTGGCGTTCGGCGTGGAATGTTTGGCCGTCGAAGGTGACGATGCCGGAGGCCTCCTGTCCCCGGTGTTGCAAGGCGTGGAGGCCCAGAGTGCAAACGGCGGCTGCATCGTCCTGGTTGTAGACGCCAAAGACGCCGCATTCTTCTTTGAACCGGTCGTCTTGTTCTTCCAAAATCACAGTGTGCGCCCCTTCCGCCGTTTAGCCATCGTTGCCCGAACCATCAGCGGGGGCATCTGCGGGTTTGTCCGAGTTGCCCATGACCCGTTTGACGATTTCATCCAAATTTTCAGGCAGTGCATCGCGGATGGCCGTGCCGACCCCCACCAGCAAGGGTTTGCTTTTTGCCTCAGCAATCCAGGGGGGTTCCTTATCGTTGGCGAGCCACAGGAAGCCCATGAGTGTGATGGCCACGAGCAGCAAGCCGCGAGCCGCCCCGAACAAAAAACCCAGCGTGCGGTCGAGAACGCCGATGCGGCTGTCCCCGATTTTGTCGGCCAGCAGCATCGTAAGGTAACTGACGATGATCAAAGCGACCAGAAATATAGCAAGGGCGGTCACGCCATTGGCCAAAAGCGTGTTGGAAAACAGATCCGGCGCCAAAGATTGCGTTGTGGGCGTCAGGGGTTGGAAGAAATACAGTGCTGCGACGCCGGCCACCACCCATGAGAAAATCGACAGAACTTCACGGGAAAAGCCGCGGATCATAGCCAGGATGGCTGAAATGAGCACGATTACCAGCAAAATTCCGTCGAGCAGAGTGATGGGCATGGGATATGTTCCTTGAGGACGCGCCGGGCGCACGAAGGTCAAGCGAGTGGGAAGATGGTCCAAGAGGTGCCGTTCTTTGACCGCCGCTTATGTGCCAGCATCGTCCGTCTGCTGCAAGGCGCTCGGATCACCACTCACAAGATCAACCACTAGGTCGCTTAGTGTTGCAATTATGTTGTGACGCAGGCCTGTTTTCTCCGGAACGTCGCCGCTTTTTGCAAACGTGGCTTGGTCAAATCCCAGTTTTCCCGCCTCTTTCAAACGTCCTGCCGCCTGTGACACGGCGCGCAAATGACCCGACAGGCTCACCTCACCAAAATAGACACTGTTGTCGGGGAGCGGTGTGTTAGCCAGTGAAGAGACCAGCGCCGCTGCGACGGCAAGGTCTGCTGCCGGTTCGCCAATCCGATAGCCGCCTGCAACGTTGAGATAGACATCGTGCGCGCCCAAGCGCACCCCGCAATGGGCCTCCAAAACGGCGAGGATCATCGCCAGGCGGGAACTGTCCCAGCCGACGACCGCCCGTCGGGGGGTGCCGAGGGATGATGGCGCGACGAGGGCCTGAATTTCCACCAAAACCGGACGTTTGCCTTCCATGCCGGCGAAGACTGCGGCTCCGGGCGCAGCGCTGTGGCGGTCGCCCAAAAACAGTTCAGAGGGATTAGCGACTTCTCGCAGGCCACGGTCCGACATTTCAAAAACACCAATTTCATCGGTCGGGCCGAAGCGGTTTTTCACCGTGCGCAGGATGCGGAAATTGTGGCCACCTTCGCCTTCAAAATACAGCACGGCATCCACCATGTGCTCCACAACCCGTGGGCCGGCGATCTGGCCGTCCTTGGTGACGTGGCCCACCAGCACCACCGTCGCGCCGCATCGTTTGGCGTAGCGGATCATGGCTTGGGCGGCCGCCCGCACTTGGCTCACCGTCCCCGGCGCGCTTTCCACGGCTTCGGTCCACAGCGTTTGGATGGAATCAACCACCACCAAAGCGGCCTTCTCCTCGGCCTCTAGTGTCGTGATGATATTTTCAACATTGGTCTCTGCAATCATGGCCACGGGCGCATTCGCACAGCCGAGCCGCTGGGCCCGCAGGCGCACCTGCGCCACCGCCTCTTCCCCCGAAATGTAGAAAACGCCATGGCCTTGGTTGGCGAGGACGGCGGAGGTTTGCATCAAAAGCGTGGATTTGCCGATGCCTGGATCCCCCCCAAGCAGGATGGCGGAGCCGCGCACAAAACCACCGCCGGTCACCCGATCCAGTTCGCCGACGCTGGTGCCGATGCGGGCCTCCTCCCGGCTTTTCCCGGCAAGGCTCTCTTTTTCAACAATGCGCCCCTTGCGCACCGCGCGACCGGGGCCTGATGCGATGCCGGTATCGGGGCCACTTTCCACCAAGGTGTTCCATGCCCCGCACCCATCGCACTTGCCGGACCATCGCGCATGGCTCGTGCCGCAGGCTTGGCAGATAAATTCGATCCGAGGTTTGGCCATCAGCCCTGCACCGGCAGATAGACCCGATGGGCGCGGCGGGACAGGCCGGTCAACAATTCGTAGCCGATGGTGCCCGCCGCCCGCGCCACATCGTCGACGGCGATGGTCGGTCCAAAAAGCTCAATCCAGTCGCCAAGGGTAACGGTGCCTTCGGGCAGATCGGTGATGTCAAACGCCGCCAGATCCATGGAAATACGGCCCACGCCGTTGATTTTCCTGCCCGCAAAGGCTGCCTGTGCACCGCCGGTGACAAACCGCATCGGGACGCCCGCGTTCGATGCCCCGCGCAAATAGCCATCGGCGTAGCCGACGGACACGTAAGCTAGGCGCGTATCGCGCGTGAGCGTTTCACTCGCTCCATAGCCCACAGCCTCGCCGGCTTTCGCACTTCGGATTTGGCACACCCGACCTTCCAGCGTCACCACTGGCTGCATAGGGTTTTCCACATCGTTGAGCGCTTCGCCGCCATACATCGCGATGCCCGGCCGCATCATGACGCCTTCAAGGTTCGCCAATTGCAAAATAGCCGCCGAATTGGCGCAGGACAGGGGCACGTTGGGCAATAAGGCGCTGGCCTGAGTAAACCGTCCCATTTGAAGCGCCGTTTTTTCGTGCCCCACATCATCGGCACAGGCGAAGTGGGTCATGAAGAGCTGCACGTTTAAATGCTGCATCAGCCCATTGGTTTGCACCAGATTGCGCAGGCCAGAGGCATCAAAACCCAGCCGTTCCATACCCGTGTCGAGATGGATGGCACAGGGCAGGGGGCTGCCCCGCCGCTCGGCTTCTGCGGCCCACCAGCGCGCTTCGTCCAAGCTGCCCAAGGTGGGTGCCAAACCAGCGTCTGCTAAAACGGGTGCGGCTTGGCGAAATAAACCGTTTAGGATGAAGCAGCGGGCCTCCGGCGCAACGGCCTTCACCCGCAAACCTTCGTCCCCAACAGCCACAAAAAACGTCCTGCACCCGGCCTCGGACAGGGCTTTGACAACCGGCTCAATCCCGCATCCGTAGGCGTTGGCTTTCACCACCGCCCCCGCTTCCGCTTGTCCGCCACGACTTTGCAGCGAGCGCCAATTCCCCACCAAAGCTCCCAGATCAACCGTGATACGACTGCCGGCGAGCTCGGGATGTGGGGCGGGGCGGTCGATCATCATGGGCGCTATTCGTGGATGTCGGGCAGGTGGTCGTCTTCTATCAGGTCTGTAAAGCGTGTGAACTCAGCTTGGAAGGCCAGGTTAGCTGTGCCCGTTGGGCCATGGCGTTGCTTGGCGATGATGACATCCGCCTTGCCCCGGGCGGCGTCATACTGGGTTTGCCATTTGGAGTGCTCTTCCGAACCAAACTCCGGCTCACGGTTGGCCAGGTAGTATTCCTCTCGGTACACGAACAGCACGACATCCGCGTCCTGCTCGATGGATCCCGATTCGCGAAGGTCGGAGAGCTGCGGGCGTTTGTCTTCCCGATTTTCCACCTGACGGGACAGCTGGGACAGCGCAATGATTGGAACGTGCAGCTCTTTCGCCAGCGCTTTGAGCCCGGTGGTGATTTCTGTCAGTTCCTGTACCCGGTTGTCGCTGCGTTTGTTGCCCTGCATAAGCTGGATGTAGTCGACCACCAAGCAATCGAGGCCCCGTTGACGCTTTAAGCGCCGGGCCCGCGCCGCAAGCTGACCAATGGAAATGCCACCGGTCTGATCGATAAACAGCGGCAGCCGGTGGATCATCTGAGAACAGGCCACGAGCTTCTCAAACTCCGCCTCGTTTATCTCACCCCGGCGGATTTTCGACGATGAGATTTCCGACTGTTCGGCTATGATACGGGTTGCCAGCTGTTCGGCCGCCATCTCCAGGGAGAAGAAGCCGACGATCCCGCCATTGACTGTCTTGTTCGATCCATCCGGCTCCACCTGCGCTTCGTAGGCGTTTGCGATGTTAAACGCGATGTTGGTGGCCAGAGAAGTTTTCCCCATGGCCGGGCGGCCAGCCAGGATCACCAAATCAGAAGGTTGCAGACCGCCCATCTTGGAATCCAGGCTAAACAGGCCCGTCGCGATGCCCGACAGGTGCCCATCCCGCTGGTGGGCGGCGGCGGCCATGTCCACAGCCTGGTTCACGGCAGTGCCAAACTCGGAAAACCCCCCGTCATAGCGCCCTGTTTCGGCCAGTTCGAACAGCCGTCGCTCGGCATCTTCAATCTGCACGTTGGGGGACATGTCCACCGGCGCATCAAAAGCGATGTTGACCATGTCCTCACCGATTCCGATGAGATTGCGGCGGGTCGCCAGATCGTAGATCGAGCGGCCATAGTCTTCAGCGTTGATGATCGTTGTGGCTTCGGCGGCAAGGCGCGCGAGATAGACCGCGACAGTCATATCGCCGATCTTTTCGTGTTCCGGCAGAAACGTCTTAATGGTCACCGGATTGGCGCGCTTGCTGGCGCGGATCATTTCATCCGCCACACGATAAATTTCGCGGTGCAGCGGTTCATGGAAGTGGTCGGCCTGCAGAAAATCGCTGACGCGGTACAACGCATCGTTGTTGACCAAAATCGCTCCGAGCAGCGCCTGCTCCGCTTCCACATTCTGCGGGGCTTGCCGGTAGGGGGTGGGTCCCGGAACGATGTTTTCAGCAGCGTCGGCCATGTGGTTCGTCTATTCCCTCAAATTTGGTCAAACGGGGGTCGTACGCCCAAAAGCCCGCAGCGGGAATCAGGGTGGGACGTCGTTCATCATACGCGGAACTGGAGGTGTTATAGCGAGCCCCGATTAAAGCGGAACCGCTCAAAAAAGAATCTGCGGAAATCCCCGCAGTTCACAGGACAGCCAAAAATATCATCGTAAATTTCAAATCAAAATCGATTCTGCCTTGACCGTAATGTTGTGCCTGCAAGGCCCGCGCTCAAAGCAGCTAAGCCCGCGCTGATCCGGCGACGCCAACGCCCATGGAAAAACCACGACAACAAAAAACCCGGAGCAGTTTTCGCTGCACCGGGTCATTGGAAGGCCTGAAGTGGAGGCAAGAGTTAGGCCACCGCGCCTTAGACAGCAGCGCCGTCTTCGTCAGCTGTGGATGGCTCTGCACCGGTGTCGTCGCCGTCGGCTTCAGCGCTGTCTTCCAGATCCACATCGTCTGGGTTGTCAAACACATCCTCGAGGGACAGTTCGTCTTCGTCCGCCTCATCATCATCTTCAAACGCATCGCGACGGGTCAGGTCTTCGCCGGCTGCTTGACGGACCGCTTCGTCCTCAGAACGCGCAACGTTCATGATCACTTCCGCTTCCACTTCGGGGTGAAGCTGGATGGTGACGCTGTGCAGGCCGATCACTTTGATAGGCGCGCGCAGATCGACTTGGCTTCGGCCGATGGTGAAGCCATTTTCAGCTAGTGTGTCCACAATGTCCCGTGCAGCAACGGAACCGTAGAGCTGACCTGTTTCACCGGCGGAGCGGACGGCGATATAGGTGTTGCCGTTCAAGGTTTGCGCAACAACCCCAGCTTCGTTTTTGCGCTCTTCGTTCTTGGCTTCGAGCTGCGCGCGTTGAGCCTCAAAATAGCTCATGTTGGCCTTGTTGGCGCGAAGGGCTTTGCCCTTTGGCAGCAGGAAATTGCGTGCGTAACCGTCTTTGACAGTGACCACTTCGCCCAGATGTCCGAGCTTCGCGATACGCTCCAGAAGAATAACGTCCATAGTTCTTAGTCCTTTGAGTCTTGAGAATTTTGAATGATAAAAGCGGCTGTTTGGCCGGCACGCGTTTGGTGAAGGGCGGGCTTAGACCAAGCTAAGGACCCCGGTTTGCGATGGCGCGGGCGCGCAATCCAAGGAGGCTGTCCGCCAACCCCAGAATCACGACCCCGATGATGGAGGGAGCAAAAACAAACAGCAGCGCATAGACGAGGCCCAGGATCACGCCGCGGCCAGCCTTGCCCATGGTGATGGTATGAATGGTGGCCAGGCCCACAAACGCGAATGCCATGCCAAATGCGCCCATGAAAATCTGACCCACGGTGCCGATTTGCCCGCCAAAAAGGCTGGCCACAACGGTGGTGCCAAAAATGATTGCGGCCAAAAGCGGCAGAGCGGTTGCGGTGGGAATGTGGTCCACAGGACGCGCCATCCAGCCAAGATTGCGGGCAATACGCGAGCCGAGATACAGGTTCATTACCAGCATCACGAGGATAGACGCCGGCATGGCGACGGGAAGGGCGGCTACAATTTGGCTGGTAGCGCGCTCCACATCGGCCGGGTTGGGCGCGCCCGCCCCCGTGCCTTGGCTGCGCATTTGGCCCATCAGTTCGGCCATCATTTTCGACAGATCAGCTTGGGTCAGGCCGCTCAAAAGCGCGGTGGCGACAACCACCAAGGCCGATGCGATGGTGAGCGCAAATAGCACGTCTTCCAGAGGATACCATTCCACACCGTCGTCAGTGGTCCGGGAAAGCCCTGCCAAATGCCCGGCATAAAGCGGTGGTGCCAACAAAATGAAAAAGAAGACCACCGCAGGCAGCAGGCCAGCCGTGAGAGCCATCGCCAACGTGCCAACCACCGCCGAAACGCCGCCCGCTATAGAGCCGAGACCCAAGACACTGACAAAAATCGGGAGCACCGTGAACGGCGCCAGCATGAAACCGAGAGCCGGAACCCGCAGCGGTGCCAGGTTCAAGAGAGCCGTCAAAAGCCCAAGGGCAACGGCAATCAACAGTGTCTTTGAAGCCATGGTTTGATCTCGCTGTCCTGATAAGGCCCGCGCTCCACGCACCTTTCCATCAGTTAGAGGCGATTGCCCCAGCTTGTCCCACGCTAAATGTGCGCAAGACCGATTCGAATTAAGAAGGCGACCAATGCCGCCTTCTAAAGTTGTCTGTTTCCCAAGCAGCCCAAAATGAACTGCGAGAATAGACTACTTGATGACGTAGGGGATCAGCGCCAGGAAACGGGCCCGCTTGATAGCACGGGCCAGTTCACGCTGCTTTTTCATGCTCACAGCGGTGATGCGTGACGGCACGATTTTTCCACGTTCGGAGATATAGCGCTGCAGGAGCTTCACGTCTTTGTAGTCGATTTTCGGTGCGTTATCCCCGGTGAAAGGGCAGGTTTTGCGGCGACGCTGAAAAGGGCGGCGCGTGGGCATTTGTTCGATAGCAACCATCGGATCAATCTTTCTTCTGTATCAGGGTCGGCGCAGCTTAACCGCGGTCACGGGGCGGACGGCCACCGCGGCCACCGCGACGGTCATCGCGGTCACTCTTGCGCAACATGGCCGACGGACCTTCTTCGAATTCTTCAACACGGACGGTCATGTAGCGCAGAACGTCTTCGTGGATGCGCATCTGGCGTTCCATCTCTGCGATGGCAGCAGCGGGGGCATCAACGTTCATCAGCGCGTAATGCGCCTTCCGGTTTTTCTTGACCCGGTAGGGCAGGGTTTTGAGACCCCAGTTTTCAATCTTGGCGACGGAAGCTCCGTTGGCCTCCAACACGCCTTTGAAGTGATCGACAAGCGTGTCGACCTGCTGTGAAGACACGTCCTGACGCGCCATAAAAATATGTTCGTAAAGGGCCATGGGGCCGCCTTTCCTTGTTTGTTCTGCGAGCTTCCAACGCTAAGCCTCGTCGACGCTTTCATGCGGCAAAAGCCGAGGGAAAGGCGTGACAAAAGAAGGTCGAGAGCGGAGACACGGGAGGACGGGACGCTTTGCACCCCTGCCAGTCAATCTGGCCCGTCCGTTCAGCCACCAGCCGGAAGCCCGACCATCAGTTCTGCGTCGCGACGTACAGCAACCCCGCCAAATTGCAACCCCTGTCGTGGGCATCCGCCCGCCGAACGCTGGAAACGTCCCGGCCCCGCGGCCCGCACGGGACAAAACCATCATCAGCGTGTCCACTTGAACGCCCCTTATAGATCCCCAAATGCGGATCAGATCAGGAGCAACAGCCAGGACCCCGCGCCATGAAATGTCCCATCGATGGCACCGAACTCAAAATGAGCGAACGGCAGGGCATTGAAATCGACTATTGCCCCAAATGCCGTGGCGTTTGGCTGGATCGGGGCGAGTTAGACAAAATCATCGAACGCGCCTCCGCTGAACTGGCCGCCATGGAACCCGGCAGTGTCGGCGAAGAGGATATGAGCCCCGTCGGCGGGATCAGTCGGCCGATGCGCGATACATCGTTGCGCAACCCGGACGAAGAATTGTTGCGGGCCAAGCAACGGGAGCGTGAGCGCGCCGAAAAACTGGAACGGGAATTGGAGCGTGAGCGCGCCCGGTTGCGCGAGAAGGAACGGGAAAGAGAAAAAGATTGGGAGCGCCAGCGCGCCAAAGAAAAGGAATGGGAACGGGAACGCGAGCGCGAACAAGACCGATACGACCGCGATTATAAAGGGCGCGATAGGGACCGCTACGACGACAAACGCTATTACAAAAAGAAAAAGCGCAAATCCGTCCTCGGCGAGATTTTTGATATCTTCGATTGAGAAACGAGGTTGATGTCGCTCACACGAAGACGTCCACCGTTTCAAACGACCGCACATCCACCAGTCCAGTGTCGGAAATCCTGAGCTCCGGTATCACCACCAGCGCCAAGAGACTGTGTTGCATGTAGGCATTGTTGAGGTTGCATCCGTTTTTCGCCATGGCCGCCATGAGAGCGTCGGCTTTTCCCGCAACGACGTCCGCCCGTTCCTGGCTCATCAGCCCGGCGATCGGAAGTTCAACGAGTGCCTTTTCTTCGCCACCGGCAAAAAACGTGACGCCGCCGCCCACGGCTTGGAGACGGTTTGCAGCCAAGGCCATATCGGCCTTGCACGTGCCAACGACGATCATGTGATGGCTGTCATGGGCCACGGTGGACGCCATGGCGCAGGGGCCTTGGTAGCCAAAGCCCGACACGAAACCGTTGGTCACGCCCCCCGTGCCGCGATGCCGCTCCACCAGCGCAATTTGGCATAGGTCGTCAGTGCCGTTAGCGATGGCGAGGCCGTGGGCGTGGGGCACGTCCCGTTCGAGCGCCCGCGTTGGAGCCTGGTTTTCCACCACACCGATCACCCGCGCCGTCGCTTTTCCGGCGGGGCCTAATGTGTCGCCACCGGGAACGGCAATATCAAAGTCCGTCGACGTGAGAGGCCGCGCCATGTGGATCGTGTTTCTGGCCGTATCGGGATAGGGGAACGTGGGAATGTCCACCGCCATCGCACCCGCCACCGCGACCTCCGCCCCGCGCGACCACACCCGCTGCACGGCCAATGTTTCAAGATCATCCACAATAAGAAAATCTGCACTGCGCCCCGGCGCGATGGAGCCGATTTCCCGTTCGACACCAAAATGTTGGGCGGTGTTCAGCGTCGCCATTTGTAGCGCCGTCACGGGGGCAACACCGCAATCGATGGCGTGGCGAACCACTCTGTTCATGTGGCCGTCTCGGACCAAAGTCCCGGAATGGCAGTCATCGGTGCACAAGATGAGGTTGCGCGGATCAATGCCATCTTCGGTAAACGAACGGATCTGCTCTTCCACATCGTACCAGGCTGACCCCAGTCGCATCATGCAGCGCATGCCTTGGCGCACCCGGGCGATGGCGTCCTCCTTGCGGGTGCCTTCATGGTCGTCGGCGGGCCCGCCTGCCGCATAAGCGTGGAATGAACGGTCAAGCACGGGGGAAGCAAAATGCCCACCCACGGTGCGCCCGGCGGTCATGGTGGCGGCAACGGCGTCCACCATGCGTGGGCTGTTGGCGGCCACCCCGGGAAAATCCATCACTTCCCCCAAACCGATGATGTTGTCCCAGGACAGCGCTTCGGCAATATCGGCGGAACTCAGCTCCGCCCCGGCATTTTCCAATCCCGGCGCGGAGGGCACACAGCTGGGGATTTGTACGTAGACATTCACCGGCATAGTCAGCGCTTCATCATGCATCAAGCGCACGCCAGGAAGACCCAGAACATTTGCAATTTCATGCGGGTCCACAAACATCGACGTCGTGCCGTGGGGGATCACCGCGCGGCAAAATTCGCCCACCGTTACCATACCGGATTCCACATGCATGTGCGCATCGCACAGACCGGGCACCATATACGCGCCGTCAAGGGCGATGACGGCCGTTTCGGGTCCGATGCAGTGGCTGGCATCGTCCCCGCAATAGGCAAAGCGCCCGCCTTTGATCGCGATTTGGGCTTGGGGGATGACTTCGCCGGAATAAACATTCACCCACCGCGCGTTGGTTATCACCGTATCGGCAGCGGCTCGACCGGCGGCAACGTCCACAAGGTCCGTCGCCATGGCGGCCCACGGCTTGGGTTTTGAAAAGGGCAGGGCCCCAGCATCGGCGGCCATAGCGGAAAACTACCATTCAAAATGCGCGTGGCTTAGCGACAAAAACGGTGGCCCGGAAATGGCGCGGGCGCAATGTTAAAACGGTGACGATTCTACGACCGGTCGAAGAGACGGCAAACCTCAAGTCGCGAACCGACGTGGTTAATAAAAGTCTAACGCGATCATTCAATTAACCCGCATTAACCATAAATTTTGCCGGGGCATTAATCTTAACCCGCTAGCGATGGAGGGTGAAAAGCACCGGGCGGTGCACAGGGGTCTGCCGCAGGGGACGTCTCCAAAATGCATAAGAAGGCCATGTTTTGGCTGTGGGCTGTCATGCTCACGCTCATTCTCGTTATCGCAACCCAACCCGTTGGCTTGAACGCGCAGTTCACCTTTGGCCTGTGTGGCCTTGCCACCATGTTGATGATCCGCCTGGCAAAACTTGAGGGCGTATGGAAGCACATGTTCCTGGCGGTGGCCGCGACCATCGTGTTTCGCTACATGTATTGGCGCTTGACGAGCACCATTCCGCCGATGTCCGAACCTGTGGACTTCGCTTTCGGCACTCTGCTCTTCATGGCGGAGTTTTACTCGGTGGCCATGCTGGCCATCAGCTTTTTCATCGTGTCAGACCCTATCGAACGCGAAGATGCTCCGCTTCTTGGCAACCCGGAGAGCTATCCGACGGTGGATGTCTTCGTTCCGTCCTATAATGAAGACCTCGAATTGGTTGGCATGACGCTGGCTGCGGCGCGCAACCTCGACTATCCGGCGTCCCGTTTGAACGTCTATCTGTTGGACGATGGCGGCACGGACCAAAAATGCCACGATCCTGATCCGGAAAAAGCGACCGCTGCCCGCCAGCGCCGCCGTGACATGCAGCAGTTTTGTTCCCAACTGGGCGTTCACTACCTGACCCGCGCGCGCAACGAACACGCCAAAGCCGGCAATCTGAATGCGGGGATGGAGCGCTCCACCGGCGATCTCATCGTTGTCTTTGACGCTGACCACGCGCCAACCCGGGACTTTTTGACCAACACAATTGGCCATTTCCAACGTGATCCGAAGCTGTTTCTGGTGCAGACCCCCCACTTCTTCATGAATCCGGACCCGCTGGAGAAAAACCTCGAA
>JBCBCT010000037.1:0-26052 GCA_038530365.1 Pseudomonadota bacterium
AAAGAGCTGACTCTCGCTCCCATGAGCGAAGTTACTTTGGATGCCAAAACCATCGCGCGTTTTCGCACCCAATATCGCCATACCTTTGGCGCTGCTGCGCCGGATGATGCGCTTTATTCTGCAGTCTCTGAGGGCCGTCGCTATGCCGGAATGGAGCATTGGCTGCCGCTGTATTTTGAAGGCCTGGAGACGGTTTTTGACTACCTGGCCGACGCGACGTTCATGTTCGATGCGCAGGTCGATGAAGCGCTGGAAGCGCGGTCAACGCAAATTGGCGATCATTTTGAAACCCGCAAACGCAACGTAGAAGAACGCGGTGGGCCCGGTGGCGATGTTGGTGCACCCTATCAGCCCGTGGAGCCGGATACGCTTTATCTATCCCCGCAGGAGGTGAAGGACGAGGCGGCGCTGTTTTCGACTGTGACAACCTCACCTTTTGACGCGCCGGAGGAGTGGTCGGCAAAGGCTGGGCGTCGGACGCTTGCCATCAATGCCCGCCAAGGCCGCAGCTTCGGGGTGGAGCGGTCCACGGCCAATACCAACATTTTCTCAAGCCTTGTCGACCATGTCAGGGCGTTGACGGCGCAGGGCAAACGCGTTGTCGTGGCCTCCTGGACCGGCGGTTCGCGGGAGCGCCTGTCACAGGTTTTGGACGAGCACGCGCTGTCGCCGCTCACACTGGTTGACACGTGGCGGGATGTGGAAGCGCTGGCGGATGGCCAAGTGGCGCTTGCGGTTCTTGGCGTCGAAAGCGGGTTTGAAGACGATAATCTGGCCGTCATTGGCGAGCAGGATGTGCTGGGCGATCGTCTGGTCAAACGGCGCAGCAGCAAGCGCAAAGGCGCTGATTTTCTCAGCGAGGTGGCAAGTCTGTCGGCCGGAGATGTGGTGGTGCACGTCGATCACGGCATTGCTCGGTTCCACGGGTTGATCACGATTGAAGCGGCGGGCGCGCCGCACGACTGTTTGGAACTGCGCTATCACGGCGATGACAAACTGTTTCTGCCCGTTGAAAACATCGAACTTTTGTCACGCTACGGCTCGGCGGACACGGAAGTGCAGCTTGATCGCCTCGGTGGTGCCAATTGGCAGGCGCGCAAGGCGAAGCTGAAAAAGAACATTCTGGAAATGGCCGGCAAGCTGATCGAGATCGCTGCCGCCCGGATGCTCAAAACCACCGATCCGATTGCACCGCCGTCCGGTGTGTACGATGAATTTGCAGCGCGTTTCCCCTATGAGGAAACAGAAGATCAGCTCAACGCCATTGATGCAGTGATGGAAGATCTAGCGTCGGGCCGGCCCATGGACCGGTTGGTGTGCGGTGATGTCGGTTTCGGTAAAACGGAGGTGGCGCTGCGCGCGGCTTTCCTGGCAGCCATGGAAGGCAAGCAGGTGGCTGTGGTCGTGCCGACAACACTTTTGGCGCGGCAACACTACAAGACGTTTGCTGAGCGTTTCCACGGCCTTCCAGTGAGTGTCCATCAAGCCTCGCGGCTGGTGTCGTCCAAAGACATGGCTGCTGCCAAAGCGGGCATTAAGGATGGAACTGCAGACATTGTGGTGGGGACCCATGCGCTGCTCGGTAAGGCCATTGAGTTTAAGAACCTGGGTCTTTTGATCATCGATGAAGAGCAGCGGTTTGGCGTAAAGCACAAGGAGCGTTTGAAAGAGTTACGCTCTGACGTTCACGTACTGACGCTGTCGGCCACGCCCATTCCGCGCACCTTGCAAATGGCCCTGACCGGGGTGCGGGAACTGTCCTTGATCACAACGGCCCCGGTTGATCGCATGGCGGTGCGCACGTTTATCACGCCGTTTGATGCTGTGGTGGTGCGCGAGGCGCTGCTGCGGGAACGCTATCGCGGTGGGCAAAGTTTCTACGTTTGTCCCCGGGTGTCAGACCTGGCAGGACGCAAAGACTTCTTGCAGCAGCATGTGCCCGAATTAAAGGTCGGCATCGCCCACGGACAAATGGCGGCGGGGGAACTCGAAGACGTCATGAACGCGTTTTACGACGGGCAATACGATGTGCTTTTATCGACAACCATCGTAGAGAGCGGTTTGGACATTCCCACCGCCAACACGATGATTGTGCACCGGGCGGACATGTTTGGCCTGGCGCAGCTCTACCAAATGCGGGGGCGTGTGGGCCGGTCGAAGACCCGGGCCTACGCCTTGCTCACACTGCCAGCGAATAAGGTTCTGACACCCACCGCGGAACGGCGTCTCAAAGTGCTGCAATCCTTGGACACGCTGGGGGCGGGGTTCCAACTGGCGAGCCACGATCTCGATATTCGCGGTGCAGGCAATATCCTGGGGGAAGAGCAAAGCGGCCAAGTGCGCGAGGTCGGCTATGAGCTTTACCAGCAGATGCTGGAAGAGGCGGTGGCTGAACTGAAAGAAGGCGGAGAGGCGCAGTTGGAGGGCAAGTGGTCGCCGCAAATTACGGTGGGGGCCACGGTCATGATCCCTGATCACTATGTGCCGGACCTTACCCTGCGCATGAATCTTTACCGTCGTTTGGCCGACCTCGACAGCGCAGAAGAGATCGACGCCTTCGGCGCAGAATTGATCGACCGGTTTGGACCGCTGCCGGAAGAGGTGGATCACCTGCTCAAAATTGTGTTCATCAAAGCGCTGTGCCGAATAGCCAATATCGAGAAACTGGATGCCGGACCGAAGGGCGTCGTCATTCAGTTCCGCAACAAAGAGTTTTCTGAGCCGGCCAAGCTGATTTCCTGGATTGGCGAGCAGGGAAGCCTGGCAAAAATTCGCCCCGATCAATCCATTGTTTTACAGCGAGACTACGGAACGGCGGATAAGCGGCTGCGCGGGGCGGCGGTGATTACAACCCAATTGGCAAAAATGGTGGCCTGATGTTTGACGTACGCGACCCTCGTTTTCATGACGTGATACCGTCCGACGCCGCCCTGGAGCGGCTTGAGACGGGCTTTGTGTTCACCGAGGGGCCGATCTGGCATCCCGATGAGCATTTTTTAGTGTTTTCGGACATTGCAACCAGTACACAATATCGTTGGTCTGAAGGGGAGGGGCTCGCCATTTTTCGCAAGCCTTCGAACCAGGCCAATGGCAATTGCTTTGACAAGCAGGGTCGGGTGGTAAGCTGTGAGCATGCAGCCAGCCAAGTGGTCCGACATGATCACGATGGGAAATTGATTTCCGTTCTGGCCAGTCACTTTGACGGCAAAGCGTTGAACAGCCCCAATGATGTCGTGTGTGATCAGCTTGGTCGGTTGTGGTTCACGGACCCGGGCTTTGGTCGTACGCGGGAAGATTTGGGCATTCTCCGACCGCAGGAGCAGCCATTTCAGGGGGTCTACCGGCTTGATCCTGATGGCACGTTGGACACTGTCGTGACGGACTTTGGCCAGCCAAACGGGCTTTGCCTATCGCTGGATGAGGCGCAGCTTTACGTCAACGACAGCGCCAACCCTCACATCCGGCGGTTTGATATTGAACCGGATGGCAGTCTCACGGGCGGTGCGGTTTGGGCAGAGGTGACCGGTGATGTGGTTGACCCCGTTGCAGGCCGCAAATGGGTGCCTGATGGCATGAAACTCTCGATAGATGGGAATTTGTTTTGCAACGGACCGGGTGGGGTTCACGTCTTTGATGCGGATGCTGTCTGTCTGGGCGTCATCTTGATGCCTGAAAAATCCACCAACTTTTGCTTCGGTGGGGAAAGTCGGCAGGACCTCTACATCACGGCGTCCACCGGCCTTTATCGCATCCCAGCGCGAACGTCGGGTCCAAACATGATCTAAACGGCTGGGTATGGCCGAACTCCGGCTCGTAAAGTGCGGACTTAGAGTTCAAATGGCGGTTCAAATGTGTCCATCCATCCTCTAAGCAACTAGCAGCACTATTGACCTTTCTCCGTCAGGACCTTTTGCCATGACCACCATTGTCGACATCCACGCGCGCGAAATTCTGGATAGCCGCGGCAATCCCACCGTCGAAGTGGAAGTGACGCTGAACGATGAATCTTTTGGCCGCGCGGCCGTGCCGTCTGGGGCGTCAACCGGGGCCCATGAGGCGGTGGAACTGCGCGATGGTGACAAAGATCGCTACGGCGGCAAGGGGGTTGCGAACGCGGTCAATGCGGTCAACGAAACGCTTTACGATGCCCTCGTGGGCATGGAAGCGGAAGATCAAATCGCTATTGATGGGATCATGGTGGAGGTCGACGGCACCGACAACAAAGCCACGCTTGGTGCCAATGCGATCCTCGGGACATCGCTTGCGGTGGCGAAGGCCGCCGCCGCCAGTGCCGGTCTGCCGCTTTATCGGTATATTGGAGGCCCGGCAGCCCATGTTTTGCCGACGCCCATGATGAATATCATCAATGGTGGGGAGCATGCCGATAACCCCATCGATTTCCAAGAATTCATGATCATGCCCACTGGTATGGAGACGTTCAGCGAAGGCCTTCGTGCCGGTGCTGAAATATTCCAGACCTTGAAAAAAGGACTGTCCGCCGCCGGTCACGGCACCAATGTGGGGGATGAAGGCGGTTTTGCTCCCAATATCGGCTCGTCTCGCGAAGCGCTCGACTTCATCATGAAGTCCATCGAAGAGGCGGGTTACAAGCCCGGTGAAAACGTCCACCTGGCGCTCGACTGCGCGGCGACGGAATATTTCGACGGGGCCAATTACGTCATGAAGGGTGAGGGTAAGACCTATTCATCCTCTGAGATGGCCGATGAGTTGGCGGCGCTTTGCCAAGCCTATCCCATCATTTCCATCGAAGACGGGTTGGCCGAAGATGACTGGGACGGTTGGGCAGAACTGACGACAAAAATTGGTAAATCCGTTCAGCTTGTGGGGGATGATCTGTTTGTCACCAACACCAAACGCCTCGCGGACGGCATTGCCAAGGGTGTTGGAAATTCCATCCTCGTGAAGGTCAATCAGATCGGCACCCTTACGGAAACACTTGAGGCGGTGAACATGGCCCATCGTGCGTCTTACACCGCCGTCATGTCCCATCGGTCCGGCGAGACGGAAGACACCACGATTGCCGACCTCGCGGTGGCGACTAATTGCGGTCAGATCAAAACCGGCTCCTTGTCGCGCTCCGACCGTTTGGCAAAATACAACCAGCTATTGCGGATTGAAGAGGACCTGGGAACGCAGGCTGGCTATGCCGGTGCCTCAATGGTGAAAGGCTGACGTCAGCTCGTTTTGGGGCCGCTTGAAAGCGTAGCTCCAGCCTTCACGCTTCGTTAACCGCGGTCCCACAGATTTCGGTGCAGTCTCACACTTGTCGAGAACGCACCAGCATGGCCGTCCGTCGTCGCCGTTCCAAAAATTTTGCGCGGTTCATCACCCCGATCGCCACCCTTCTGATTCTGGGCTATTTTGGCTTTCACGCCTTTAACGGCCACTACGGTGTGCGGGCGCGCATCGCGATGGAACAACAGATTGCTGTTTTGGAACAGGAAAAGGCGGACAAGACTAAGCTGCGCCTTGAGTTGGAGAATCGCGTGAAGCTGATCCGCGACGGATCCTTGGAGCGCGACATGGTGGATGAGCAAGTTCGCGCGCAATTGGGCATGGCGAAGCCCGATGAAATTGTGATCCTTTATCCCAAAGACTGAGTTGCTATAAATTATAGCAACACAAGTATTTCTGCAATTTATCAATGGTTTGCGGTGTTTTTTGATACGCTCTTTGGGTGTTGATCTTGCGCGGTTTTATTCCGATATTCGGGGCAATGGCCTGCCCTTATTCCACGTTGGACGAAGGTGTGCGGCCAATCCTCGATGTGAAGGTTTGAAAACGCGTGGCTTCGACCAAAACTGCTTCCAAATCGCGAGCGTCCACCAAAAAGGCAACGACGCCCAAAACGCCGCCTCCGCTGGATTATTCCAAAGAGCAGGAACTCGACGCTTATCGAGACATGCTGTTGATCCGCCGCTTTGAAGAGAAGGCTGGCCAGCTCTACGGCATGGGCTTCATTGGCGGCTTTTGTCACCTCTATATCGGTCAGGAAGCGGTCGTGACCGGTATGCAAGCGACGCTGAACCAGGGCGATCAGGTGATCACGGCGTATCGCGACCATGGCCACATGTTGGCCTGTGGGATGGACCCCAAGGGCGTGATGGCGGAGTTGACGGGCCGGGAAGGGGGCTATTCCCGCGGCAAGGGCGGCTCCATGCACATGTTCTCCAAGGAGAAGGACTTTTATGGCGGCCACGGCATCGTGGGTGCCCAGGTGTCCTTGGGCACGGGGTTAGCGTTCAACAACTCCTATCTGGACAACGGCAATGTCTGCCTGACCTATTTCGGTGATGGCGCGTCCAACCAGGGTCAGGTTTACGAGAGCTTCAATATGGCGAAGCTGTGGAACCTACCGGTGGTCTACATCATCGAGAACAACCGCTACGCGATGGGGACGGCGGTGCACCGTTCGTCGGCGCTGACCGATTTTTCCCGGCGGGGCTGTTCGTTCAATATTCCGGGCATTGAAGTCGATGGCATGGATGTGCGCGCCGTCCAGGCGGCGGGGCAACTGGCGACGGATTGGTGCCGGTCAGGCCAGGGTCCCATCATCCTCGACATGCAGACCTATCGTTATCGCGGCCATTCTATGTCCGATCCGGCCAAATATCGGTCCAAGGATGAAGTGCAAAAGATGCGGGCGGAAAATGATCCGATTGAGCGGGTGAAACAGCGGGTCATCGAAAAAGGCTGGGCGGACGAGGACGCTCTCAAGGCCATCGATAAGGATGTACGCGCCATCGTGGCAGCATCGGCGGAATTTGCACAAACCAACCCTGAGCCTGACCCGTCGGAACTCTACACCGATGTTTTGTTGCCGCTGGGCGAGGAGGCTTAGACGATGGCCACAGAAATTTTGATGCCTGCGCTGTCTCCGACGATGGAAGAGGGCACGCTCGCCAAATGGCTTGTGAAAGAGGGTGATGATGTGCGTGCGGGTGACGTGATTGCTGAGATCGAAACGGATAAGGCCACCATGGAGGTGGAAGCTGTTGACGAGGGTAAAGTTGGCTCGATCAACATCGCCGAAGGCACAGAAGGCGTGAAGGTCAATTCCGTTATTGCGGTTTTGGTGGAAGACGGTGAGGCCGTGCCGGCTGCCAACGAGAACACAGCACCGGCACGGGACACAAAAGCGCTTGACACGCCTGCCGAACCCGTCCCGGCAACCGTCACGGCGACACCGATTGCGATTGCGGTTGCCGACGATCCTGACATACCCGCCGGGACGGCGATGAAGTCCACCACCGTCCGTGAAGCGTTGCGCGATGCGATGGCGGAAGAGATGCGCCGCAGCGAAAAAGTCTTCGTCATGGGCGAGGAAGTTGCGGAGTATCAAGGCGCCTATAAGGTGACCCAAGGTTTGTTGGATGAGTTCGGTTCCAAGCGCGTCATCGATACCCCGATTACCGAACACGGCTTTGCCGGGGTTGGTGTTGGCGCGGCCATGGCCGGTTTGCGGCCGGTGGTTGAGTTCATGACGTTCAACTTCGCGATGCAGGCCATCGACCACATCGTTAATTCCGCGGCAAAAACGCTGTACATGTCCGGCGGGCAAATGGGTGCGCCCATGGTATTTCGCGGCCCCAATGGCGCTGCGGCCCGGGTGGGGGCGCAGCATTCCCAATGCTATGCTGCATGGTACGGCCATATCCCAGGGCTCAAAGTCGTTTCTCCTTACACGGCTGCCGATGCAAAGGGTCTGCTGAAAGCGGCGATCCGTGATCCCAACCCTGTCGTGTTTCTGGAAAACGAAATTCTTTACGGCCAGAGCTTTGATGTTCCGGACATGGATGATTTCGTTTTGCCAATTGGCAAGGCGCGCATCCACAAGGAAGGCACTGACGTGACACTCGTCACGTTTAGCATCGGCATGAAATACGCTATCGATGCGGCAGAAAAACTTGCAGATATGGGTATCGATGCCGAGATCATCGATCTGCGCACCATCCGCCCCATGGACATCGATACAGTGTTGGCGTCCATCAAGAAGACCAATCGTTGCGTGACCATCGAAGAAGGGTTCCCGCAATCGGGCATCGGTGCGGAAATCGCGGCTCAGATTATGGAGCACGGTTTCGATTATCTGGATGCGCCGGTGATACGTGTGACCGGGAAAGATGTCCCGATGCCGTATGCGGCAAACCTCGAAAAACTCGCGCTTCCGAGCACAGATGATGTCATCGCCGCAGTCCGCAAGGTGACCTACACATGAGCCGTATGGCGCCCCTCGACGTGCGGCGCGCCAGTTGGGATCGGATGCGCGAGGCGGTGATGATTCCCTCCGGACGCAACAATGTCGCCATCGCGCTGTCCGCTTTGGAAAGCTGGGCCGGTCGTCGCCTGACCCCGGAAGAAGCGGTGGAAACAGCTGTCGACGAAGCGGCTCTGTTTCGAACCGTAGCAAATGCGATCCCAGCCCAAGACGAAATAATCACGATCACATCGGGGCTGCTGAACAGCCGGTCCTGGACGGTTGAACCCCATGACGCTGAACAGGCCGACGAATGAGCATTAATATCACCATGCCCGCCCTTTCCCCCACGATGGAGGAGGGCAATCTCGCCAAATGGCTCGTCAAAGAGGGCGATTCCGTTTCAGCCGGCGACGTAATTGCCGAAATTGAAACCGATAAGGCGACCATGGAAGTGGAAGCGGTGGATGAAGGGACTGTGGCCAAGCTGATGGTGACTGCGGGAACCGAGGGTGTGAAAGTTAACGATGTGATTGCTGTTCTTGCCGAGGAGGGCGAGGATGCGTCTTCCGTAGAGGCGGCTCTGGCGGCTGCACCAGCAAGCTCCGAAGTCGAAGCAACCCCACAGGCGGTGCCGGAGCCGACAGCTTCGTCCCCTGAGCCAACGAAAGCCGTCCCACCGGCTGCGGCGTCCCAAAACCATGGTAGCCGTGTGTTTTCCTCCCCGCTGGCGCGGCGCATTGCCGGTCAAAACGGGATCGATATTGCCGCTTTAACAGGATCCGGTCCCCACGGTCGCGTGATTAAGGCTGACGTTGAAGCGGCCATGGCGTCCGGTACGGCGCAATCGGGCCTAGGCGCAGGCGCAGGCGCAGGGGCAGGGGCGGCAACAGCAGCTGCTCCGACTGCATCATCCGCGACTGCGACATTGGCTGGACCAATGGCGATGGCGGCAGGGCCCAGCGATGAAGCCGTCCGCGCGTTGTATGAAGAAGGGGCGTTTGAGGCCAAACCCCACGATGGCATGCGGCGCACGATTGCCCAGCGGTTGACGGAATCAGCTCAGTCAATCCCATCCTATTTTGTGACCATGGATGCCGAACTCGATGCGCTTCTCGCCCTGCGGGCGCAGATGAATGGGTCGGCGCCCAAAGATGGCGACGGCAAACCCGCATACAAATTGTCGGTGAACGATTTTGTCGTCAAAGCCATGGCCATGGCGCTGAAGGCGGTGCCAGAGGCCAACGTATCCTGGACGTCCACCGACCGGCTCTACCATTCCCACAGCGATGTTGGGGTTGCTGTTGCCGTGGATGATGGCCTTTTCACGCCCATTGTTCGCCGTGCCGAAGAAAAAACGCTTTCCGTCATTTCCGCTGAAATTAAAGATATGGCCGGTCGCGCGCGGGACAAAAAGCTGAAGCCCCAGGAATACCAGGGCGGCTGCACCGCAGTGTCGAACCTTGGCATGTTTGGCGTGAAGGAGTTCACCTCGATCATCAATCCGCCCCATGCGTCCATCGTGTCCATCGGTGCGGGCACGCCGCAACCGGTTGTTCGGGATGGCAAGCTGGCGATTGGTACCGTCATGTCCGCGACATTTGCTTTCGACCACCGCTGCATTGACGGTGCACTTGGCGCGCAGCTGGCGGCCTCTTTCAAGACCTATATCGAAAATCCAATGGCGATGCTGGCCTAGGTCGGTGTTGCGGTGGACGGTTCCGTGCCTTTCCCAACAGTTGCGCTGATGGCGCCTTTAGTTCTTTGGGAACGTGCGCTTGAGGCCGCCTTCGTCGCGGATCGCTTCGTTCAGTTTTCGGTTTTCTTCAGCCAAAAAGGCCGTGGCAAAGACGAAGCCCACCCCAAACACGGCCAGAACGGGCAATGCCCAGAGCCAGTGACGCTTGTGCAGGCCCAGCACGCGGTAGGCAACAACCGCTGCAACGAGGAAGAAAAGCAGAAGATTGATGGCCGAATAGCCAAGGGTGCTGAAATTCGCAAAGAAGTCCATGGGTGCCACGTGGTTGAAAATTGGGCGGTGCTGCGCCCGTCTATTGCGCAACGGGGCAAGCAGGGCAAGCGGGCTCGCCAGGCTGGATGCCGCAGCGGGTTCGTTTTCCATTTTGCGGCAGTCATTCACGCAAACGGTTGGGTCGAAGTCAGGGCGCTGCTGCTCATGGTTTTGCGCATGCTTATGCCGCTTCGCACCACGCTCGACACACAATACGGGCTGCTTTGGACGGCCCCGATTTTAAGACACTGAGAGGGAACTACACCATGGCCCAATCCTACGACGTGATCGTTATCGGCGGTGGACCGGGCGGCTATGTGGCTGCTATCCGCGCGGCGCAATTGGGCATGAAAGCTGCGGTTGTTGAACGCGAGCACTTGGGGGGCATTTGCCTGAACTGGGGCTGCATTCCCACAAAGGCCTTGCTGCGCAGCGCAGAAATTTATGACCACATGCACCACGCCAAGTCATTTGGTTTGGCGGCTGAAAACATTAGCTTCGACATGGAAGCCGTTGTGAAGCGTTCGCGTGGCATCTCTGGCCAGTTGAACGGTGGCGTTGGCTTCCTTTTGAAGAAAAACAAGGTGGATGTGATCTGGGGCGAAGCGAGCATTCCCAAAGCCGGACATGTTAAGGTCATTGCCAAAGGAAAACCCCCGGTGGAGCCGCAACACCCGGTGCCAAAGGGCGTGTTGGGGGCCGGAGATTACACGGCCAAGAACATCATAATTGCAACCGGTGCGCGCCCGCGCGCGCTGCCCGGCATGGAGCCGGATGGTGATCTCATATGGTCCTACTTTGAGGCCATGGTGCCGAAATCAATGCCAAAATCCCTGATCGTGATGGGTTCAGGGGCCATCGGCATTGAGTTTGCCTCTTTCTACAAAACCATGGGTGCTGAGGTCACCGTGGTAGAGTTGATGGACCAGGTGATGCCGGTGGAAGATGCAGAAATTGCGGCCCACGCGCAAAAGCGGTTTGAGAAACAAGGCATGACCATCATGCTGGGTTCCAAAGTCACGAAGGTGGAAAAGGCCAAGGGGAGCATCACCGCCCATATCGAAGATAAGGCGGGAAAAACCACCCAGGTGACGGCTGAAAAAATGATCTCCGCTGTGGGCGTTGTCGGCAATACGGAAGGTTTGGGGTTAGACGCTTTGGGCGTCACATCGGACCGCGGCGTGATCAGCGTGGACGCCTATGGAGCAACGAACGTGCCCGGCATCTATGCGATCGGCGATGTGGCTGGTGCACCGATGCTGGCCCACAAGGCGGAACATGAGGGTGTGATCTGCGTTGAGAAAATAGCCGGCAAACATCCTCATACGATGGATAAAGCCAAAATCCCAGGCTGCACCTATTGCAACCCGCAGGTGGCCAGTGTGGGGATGACGGAACGGGCGGCGAAGGATGCTGGCTACACGCTCAAAGTTGGACGTTTTCCTTTTCAGGGCAATGGGAAAGCCATCGCGCTTGGTGAGCCGGAAGGGCTGGTGAAAACCATATTTGACGCCAAAACCGGGCAATTGCTCGGCGCGCATTTGGTGGGGGCGGAAGTCACGGAACTGATCCAGGGCTTTGTGGTGGCGATGAGCCTTGAAACAACCGAACAGGATCTGATCGACGCTGTATTCCCGCATCCGACGCTCTCTGAAATGATGCACGAAAGCGTTTTGGATTCCCAAGACCGCGTGGTTCATACGTAGAGGCGGTTGCGGCTGATCAGCTGTGGCCGCCTGTATCCGCTTGGATATGTGCGTTTCATCACCGCCCTTCAGCGCGCGTTCATCCAGCCTTGTGCAAGGTCCGCACAACGCCCCGCACAGGTATATGTGCCACCACATGCCAGACCCCATCATTGGCGGCAGCAAAAGGAGATCGCATCCATGACCACGTCTCAGACAGTTACAAAGGCACTATCAAAGCTCGCCGCTCGCATTACGCATTCCAGTTTGGCGACTGCCATGGTCCTCACAGGGGGTCTGACGGCGGCGACTGCTTTGGGTGGTGGGTCAACCGCAGCCCATGCCGACAGTTGCTGGAATCACAATGGGTCCATCATGCGGTTGCGATCCCGCGGCAATCAGCGATGGATGTACTACGAGCGGCCCCGTCAGGTTCTGCGCAACGCGGGCGTTCGTCGTGGCACGCTGTTGTTCAACGGCACGAACAACGGCGGCTGGTATTCTGGAACCGCGCGGCGCTTTTCGCGCTTTTGTGTCGGCAATCCACTCACATATTATGTCGAAGGCCCCGTCAGCAATAGCAGCACACGCATCACGATTAACGGCCAACGGCCGGTGCACAATCGATGCCGGGCAACGGGCCGCACAAATTATGATCGTTTGGTCTTCACGTATGCTTATGATTGCTAGGGCTAACGATTGCTGAGGCAAGTGACTGCTGGCTCGCGTCCGTATGCGCTGAGCGGGTTTGCCCCAGCACAGGTTTCATTCCTGTCCATGCTTCTTTTGGGCTGTTTGGCGCTTGCGCCGGGCGGCCCTTTTTTGTCAGCTTTGTCAAAACCTCTACAGCACTGACTGAGCCCTATGGACGATCTTTATATTGACCCGGACCGCGAACTGTTTGCTGAACTGCGCAAGCTGCCCCGTGACCATGCCGTGGACATGCTAAACCTTGTCGCTTTGCGCGAGAGGGCTGCCTACGCCGATGAACGGGATGCAACAGGGCAGGAGGCTTACGCTGCCTATGGCCGGGAAAGCGCGCCGATATTTCAAAAGGTCGGTGGTCGTATCGTTTGGTCCGCCACGCCAGAGTTTATGGTAATCGGCCCGCCCCACGAGCGATGGGATATCGCATTTGTGGCGCGCTATCCCAGTGCGCAGGCGTTCTTTGATATGGTCTTTGATCCAGATTATCAGGCCATCGTTTACCACCGGCAGGCGGCCGTGCGCACGTCGCGGCTGTTGCGCACCAAGACACAGGCCGAGCCATCGGACGCGAATCGCTTCGCATGATGATGATCTGGCGCGGTCTTCTCACAGCATGGCACAGGACTTGCTGATCGACTGTACAACCATGTCACGGCCAGCAGCTGTTCCGGAATGAAATCTGAACTCTCCGTTCTGATCATCGATGAGAATCGCATCCGCGCCTCCATGATTGAGGACGGTTTGAAAGATGCAGGCTGTGGCACGATCACGATCGTCAGCGAGCTGACCGGCCTCATGCGTGAGATCGAATCCGCTCAGCCCGACGTTATCGTTATGGACATCGAAAATACCAGTCGCGACCGTCTTGAGGCCTATTTCGCAGTCTCCCGCAGCGTGCAGCGGCCGGTCGCCATGTTTGTCGATAAATCCAACCCCGACTGGATTGAGGCTGCCGTCGATGCGGGGGTGTCGTCTTACGTGGTGGACGGCCTGCGCCCCGACCGTGTGAAACCCATTCTCGATGTGGCCATGAGCCGGTTCAACGCCTTTCGGCGGATGCAAGCGGAACTTGAACAGGCCCGTGACGCCCTGGCCAGCCGCAAGGTGGTGGACCGCGCCAAGGGCATCGTGATGCGTCGAAACGGACTTTCTGAAGCTGAGGCCTATGATTTGCTGAGGCGGACGGCGATGTCTCAAAATCGTAAAATTGTTGATCTGGCAGAAAGCCTCATTTCGGCTGAAGCGTTGTTGGGCGGTGGGCTCTTGGGGGGTGATACGGCTGGGCGTGGAGTGGCGGGATCGGCTGGTTCAGGTGGTGGGTTCGATCCGGAGGAAGATCTGTGAGCCTTGTTCCCATTCATGCGTGTTTCCTGCCGCTTGTGGACGCCTGTGTCCTGATTGTTGCCAAGGAGATGGGTTTTGCCCGGGATGAGGGGCTTGATCTCCATCTCGTTCGAGAAAAATCATGGGCCAATGTGCGCGACCGGCTTTCGCTTGGGCATTTTGATGCTGCGCACATGCTGGTCCCCATGCCCATTGCGGCCAAGCTGATCGTTTCTCCCATGGCGCTGGATGTCGTAGCCCCCATGGTTTTGGGGGCCGGCGGCAATGCCGTGACGGTGAGTCGGGCCCTTGCTGACCAGATGCGAGACCATCTTAACGATGACGAGGCGGCACGCTTCGATCCAACCGCCCAAGGTCAGGCTCTGGCCAAAGCGCTGGCAGCGCGCAAACGCAAGGGTTTGCCGAGCGCGGTGTTTGGGGTTGTGCATCCTTATTCGGCGCACAATTACGATCTTCGTTATTGGCTGGCGGGCAACGGCATATCCCCGCAGCGGGACGTTGAATTTCTGATCATTCCTCCCCCTTTAATGCCGCAAGCCATCGAAAGTGGTACAATTGATGGGTTTTGCGTCGGAGAGCCTTGGAGTTCCGTGGTCTGCGCCCGCGGTCTTGGCCAAATCATCACGACAAAAGCGCAAATCTGGCCCAACAGCCCGGAAAAGGTGCTTGGGGTTACGGAGCGTTTTCTCAACAAGAATGAGGGCGCCGTGCAGGCCCTGCTGCGGGCGCTCATGAACGCGGCTTTCTGGTGCAAGGATGGTGCCCACGCCACTGACCTTGCTGATATTCTTTCAGCCCCCCAATATCTTGATGTCTCTGCCGATCACATTCTTCCGTCTCTCAACGGTACGTTTACAGGGATGAACGGATCGACCGTCACTGTGCCAAACTTCTTCCTGCCAGGCGGGCCAACAATTCATCGACCCGATGTTGCCCACGGTCTGTGGTATTACAGCCAGATGGTGCGCTGGGGGCATGTTCCGAACAACAAGGAAAACCTTGCAGCGGTCATGTCGCGTTTTCGAACTGATGTTTTTGACGCGGCATTGGCGGGGTCCCACGCGGTCGCAGCCAGCCCAGCTACTTCAACAGCGCTTTTCGATGATGTGCCTTTCCATCCCGATGATCTGTTCGGTTATGTCGATCATCTGCTAAAATTTGACCAAATTGCCTAAAAAACAGGCGCAACATTTTTTTGCTGAAATTTCTCGCATATTTTTTTGCATAGCTGCTATGTGATTTTTGCATAGCTTTGCTTAATATCTGATTTTACTTATTTTTATTGGCCAGCACCCTTGTTTTCCCGGCGTTGCGTGTGGGCGAACAATCGTAGACCTTAAGGGTGTCCAACGTAGGACACCAAAACAGCAAAGCCGCTGAAACTCCGGACTACCGTTCCTCCTCCCACGGTACCCGCGATGTTTCAGCGGTTTTTTTTGTGCCCAAAATTCTCTCCAGCATGTCTCCGTTAATGCTGACCACCCCCGGACAGGAGCACCGCATGTCCCTTAAATCGATCACCCGCAGAACTCTGCTTGCCGCTGGTTCGGCGATGCTGATGGCTTCCACAGCCCTCGTGCCAAGCCACGCCCAATCGTTGGACGTGGAGAAAGACGAGTTGAAACTTGGTTTCATCAAACTCACCGATATGGCGCCCCTCGCGATCGCCTATGAGAAGGGTTACTTTGAGGACGAAGGCCTTTTCGTGACGCTAGAGCCTCAGGCGAACTGGAAGGTTCTTTTGGACCGCACGATCACGGGTGAATTGGACGGCGCGCACATGCTGGCAGGGCAGCCTCTGGCAGCGACGATTGGGTTCGGCACGAAAGCGCACATCGTGACGCCGTTCTCCATGGATTTGAATGGAAACGGCATCACCGTCTCCAACGAAATCTGGGAGATGATGAAGCCCAACGTCCCCAAGGACTCGGACGGCAAGCCGATCCACCCAATCAAGGCTGATGCGCTGAAACCGGTGGTCGACAAGTTCATTTCTGAGGGCAAGCCCTTCAATATGGGGATGGTGTTCCCGGTCTCGACCCACAATTACGAGCTTCGGTATTGGCTCGCATCGGGCGGCATTCACCCGGGCTTTTACTCGAAGTCCGATACGTCCGGGCAGATCAAGGCAGATGCACTTCTGTCCGTGACGCCGCCGCCGCAAATGCCGGCTACGATGGAAGCCGGTACGATTTACGGTTACTGCGTCGGTGAACCTTGGAACCAGGCAGCCGTGTTCAAAGGCATCGGTGTGCCGGTGATTACCGATTATCAGATCTGGAAGAACAACCCGGAGAAGGTGTTTGGTCTCACCAAAGAGTTCACACAAAAATACCCCAACACGACCCTTGCTCTGACCAAAGCGCTCATCCGCGCGGCAATCTGGTTGGATGAAAACAACAACGCCAACCGCATGGAAGCGGTGAATATTCTGGCTCGGTCCGAATATGTGGGTGCGGACGCGGAAGTGATCGCAAACTCCATGACCGGAACGTTCGAGTTTGAAAAAGGCGACAAGCGCCCGATACCGGACTTCAATGTGTTCTTCCGCTACTACGCGACTTATCCGTACTACTCTGATGCCATTTGGTACCTCACCCAGATGCGCCGTTGGGGTCAGATCACGGAACCAAAGGACGACAAGTGGTTTCATGACACCGCCAAGTCCGTCTACCTGCCGGATATCTATTTGAAGGCCGCGCGTATGCTAGTCGACGAGGGTAAGGCGAACGAAAAAGACTTCCCGTGGGATACTGACGGTTACAAGGCGCCCACGCCGGCGGCCGATGTCATCGACGGCATTCCCTACGACGGTCGCAAGCCCAACGCGTATATCGACTCGCTCAATATCGGGTTGAAGTCTGACCAACCTGCCGACGGCTAAGCCGGGCAACATATGTCTGCGTCCCTGCGCCTTTGCGGCCTTGGACGCAGCATCCTTTTTTCAAACTTTCCACCTGACATCCCCCACACGATAGGTGTTTCCCCATGGCCAATGCTGCCGATGCCGTCTCGGAACCGCTACCGAGCCCCCGCAAGGAAAAGATTTTTTCCGCAATTTCCAAAGCCAGCGGATGGTTAGAGGCACTGGGATTTGCCTGGCTGGTGCCGCTGTTGAAAATGGCGGCGGGTGACAGCCCAAAAGAGCAGTTGGGCGAACTCAAGAACGTGCTGCTGATCCCGCTCATGGGGATCGTTCTGTTCCTGCTGGCATGGGGTTATCTGGCACCGAAAGTGCAAACGTCTCTTGGCGCTGTGCCGGGCCCGGTGCAAGTCTGGGAACAGGCTGGCGTTCTGTGGCAGGACCACGTTCGCGAGCGTGAAAAGGCTGATGCATTTTACGAGCGTCAAGACAAGCGAAATGCACGCCTGGTGGAGCAGGGCAAGTCCGAGCGGGTCAAGTATCGCAACTATACAGGCAAGCCCACATATCTCGACCAGATCGGGACATCTCTGGTCACCGTTGGCCTCGGGTTTTTGATCGCGACTGTCATCGCCGTGCCTCTGGGTATCGCCATGGGCTTGTCGAAGAACGTCAACGGTGCCGTCAATCCGCTTATCCAAATTTTCAAGCCAGTGTCACCGCTCGCATGGTTGCCCATTGTGACCATGATCGTTTCGGCGACCTACGCTTCGCCCTGGCCATGGCTGCCGAAAGCCTTGCTGATTTCGGCCATCACCGTGACCCTGTGTTCAATGTGGCCGACGTTGATCAACACTGCCCTTGGTGTCGCCTCGGTGGACAAAGACCTGATGAATGTCGGTCGCGTGCTGCAATTGCCCACCTGGAAGACCATTACCAAGCTGGTCTTGCCGTCTTCGCTGCCGCTCATCTTCACAGGTCTGCGTCTGTCCCTTGGTGTGGGCTGGATGGTTTTGATCGCCGCCGAAATGCTGGCGCAAAATCCGGGGCTTGGAAAATTTGTTTGGGACGAATTCCAAAACGGCTCATCAAACTCGCTGGCAAAAATCATGGTGGCAGTGCTCACAATCGGTCTGATCGGCTTCATGCTCGACCGTGTGATGTTCGCCTTGCAACGCGCTTTCACCTTCTCCGCGAACCGATAGGTCGAGATCATGAGCATTCTTGAAATCAAGGGCCTCTCTAAATCCTTCGGCCACGGTGCGGACATCACCAACGTTTTGTCCGACGTGAACCTGAAGGTGGAAGACGGTGAGTTCATCGCAATCGTTGGCTTTTCCGGTTCCGGTAAAACGACATTGATCAACGCGCTCGCTGGGTTGATCGACATCGACGGTGGTGAGGTTCTTTATAAAGACCAGCCGATCACCGGTCCCGGACCCGAACGTGGCGTGGTGTTTCAGTCATATTCGTTGCTCCCCTGGTTGTCCGTCGAGGGCAATGTCGGGCTTGCAATTGACCAGGTTTTCAAGTCCAAGCCTGCCGGTGAGCGCAAGGCAATTGCCGACAAATACATCACCATGGTGGGTCTGGCCCACGCCCGGGATCGGAAGCCCGCCGAACTCTCCGGTGGAATGCGTCAGCGGGTGGCCGTGGCGCGGGCGCTTGCCATGCAGCCAAACGTCCTTTTGATGGATGAACCCCTGTCGGCCCTCGACGCGCTGACGCGGGCGAAACTTCAAGACGAGTTTGCTGACATCTCGCAGACCGAGAAGAAGACCATCATTCTCATCACCAATGATGTGGACGAAGCGATCCTTCTGGCTGACCGCGTCATCCCACTAACCCCTGGCCCCAACGCGACGTTTGGGCCTGAGTTCAAGGTCGCTTTGCCACGCCCACGGGACCGTGGCGCCATGAACAGCGATGAGGAATTCATCCGTTTGCGTCGCGACATCACCAACTACCTGATGGACGTTGGGGCGGAGCGGGGTGCGGATATTGAAAACGACATCAACCTTCCAAATGTCGTGCCGATCACCCAGAAGAGCGATCTTCCAACAGCTTATCTGGAAGCGGCTCATTCGCCGATTGAAAAGCGCTATCTGGAGTTTGCAAACCTCAAAAAGGTCTACCCAACGCCCAAAGGCCCGCTGACCGTTGTGGACGGGTTCGATTTGAAGATGAACAAGGGCGAATTCATCACGCTGATCGGTCACTCCGGCTGCGGGAAGTCGACCGTTCTGTCTATGGTTGCAGGACTTAATCCCATCACCGGCGGCGGCATCGTGTTGGACGGATCGGAAATTACCACGGCGGGCCCGGACCGCGCGGTGGTGTTCCAAGCACCGTCCCTGCTGCCGTGGATGACTGCGTATGACAACGTGGCCCTTGGTGTGGACCGGGTCTACCCCCAGGCTTCCAAAGCTGAGCGGCGGGATATTGTTGAATATTATCTGGCCAAAGTGGGGCTTGCAGACTCTATGCAGCGTGGGGCCGGGGACTTGTCCAACGGGCAAAAGCAACGGGTCGGGATCGCGCGGGCGTTTGCCCTGTCTCCCAAGTTGCTGCTGCTGGATGAACCGTTTGGCATGCTGGATTCTCTCACCCGATGGGAGCTGCAAGACGTTTTGATGGATGTTTGGAAGCGCACGCAGGTGACCACCGTTTGCGTGACCCATGACGTTGATGAAGCCATTTTGCTCGCCGACAAAGTGGTGATGATGTCCAACGGCCCCAACGCCAAAATCGGCAACGTCATGGAAGTGGACTTGCCGCGCCCTCGGTCGCGCAAGGAGCTGCTCGCGCACCCCGATTACTACGCCTACCGCGAGGAGTTGCTCGATTTCCTTGAGGCCTACGAAGGCGGTGCGGACCCCAGCGAAGAGCAGTTGGAATCGATCCGCGAAAAACGGGCAGCGCGCATCGCCCGCCAAACCGCGAAGGCCGCCGCTGAAGATCGATCTTTGCAAGCGGCCGAGTGAAAGCACCGCGGGACGCAAAAGAGCCAATAGACCCAACCGACTTTAAGGCCGCCCAGCGTGGCCGGAACGATCAGGACACCTGACATGACGCATAAACTTGTCATCATCGGCAATGGCATGGCGCCGGGCCGGATGTTGGAAGATCTCTTTGAGAAGAACCCCAATGGTTTCGACGTTACCATTTTCAACGCCGAACCTCGGGTGAATTATAACCGCCTGATGCTATCGCCGGTGCTGTCCGGTGAGAAAACCTATGAAGACATCATCACCCATGATGATGACTGGTACACCGCCCACGGCGTGACCCTTCACAAGGCTGCGCCCGTCGCCTCCATCGACCGCACGGCCAAAACTGTGACCTCGGAAACCGGGATCACCACCGCCTACGATACGCTGGTCATCGCAACGGGGTCAGACCCTATCATGATCCCTCTGCCGGGCCATGATCTGGATGGTGTGATCACCTACCGCGATCTGGACGATGTTGAGATCATGTTGGATGCGGCCCGAACCAAGAAAGAGGCGGTTGTCATTGGCGGCGGCCTGTTGGGCCTGGAAGCGGCGGCTGGCTTGAAAATGCAAGGGATGGACGTGTCCGTCATTCACCTTGCGGGCACTTTGATGGAACGGCAGTTGGATGAAGCTGCTGGCCATCTCCTGCAGGAAGCATTTGAAGCGCGGGGCGTGAAGGTATTCACGGAAGCCAACACTAGCGAAATTCTTGGCGTGGGTGGCAAGGTTGTCGGCGTTGAACTGAAAGACGGCACACGGCTTTCCGCTGACATCGTTTGCATGGCCGTTGGCATCCGTCCCAACGCTCAACTGGCCAAAGACGCTGGTATCGGGGTGAACCGGGGCATTGTCGTCGGCGATGACATGCGCACCGATGATCCAAATGTGTTTGCCCTGGGTGAATGTGCTGAACACAACGGACAGTGTTATGGTTTGGTGGCGCCGCTTTACGAGATGGCGACGGTGATTGCCGATAATCTCAATGGCGGTCAGGCGGACTACAAGGGCTCTGTCACGGCCACCAAGCTGAAGGTGACCGGGGTTGATCTCTACTCTGCCGGTGATTTTGCCCAAGAGGACGACCGTGAAGAGATCGTCCTGCGAGACGCACGGGCCGGGGTCTACAAGCGGCTGGTACTTAAGGACAACAAGATCATCGGTGCGGTTCTGTACGGCGAAACGTCGGACGGCCCTTGGTTCTTTGACATGCTGAAAAAGGGCACCGACGTCTCTGAGATGCGGGACACATTGATCTTCGGTCAGGCGTTTCAGGGGGCCGAACCCTTGGACCCTATGGCGGCCGTTGCAGCCTTGCCGGATGATGCGGAAATCTGCGGCTGTAACGGCGTTTGCAAATCGAAAATCACCGATGCGATCGCATCAAAGGGCCTCACGTCTCTCGACGATGTGCGGGCCCACACCAAAGCTTCGTCGTCCTGCGGCACCTGCACTGGGCTCGTGGAGCAGTTGATGGTGCTGAGCCTTGGCGACAGCTACAACCCGAACGCAATCACCCCGATGTGCGGCTGTACCGACCTTGGGCATGATGAAGTGCGTCGGTTGATCAAAGCCAAGGAGCTGAAAACCATTCCTTCCGTCATGCAGGAATTGGAATGGAAAACCTCCTGCGGCTGCGCAAAGTGCCGCCCGGCGTTGAACTATTACCTGGTGAGCGAATGGCCGGATGAATACGCGGATGACTACCAATCGCGGTTCATCAACGAGCGGGTCCACGCCAACATTCAAAAGGATGGCACATACTCCATCGTGCCGCGCATGTGGGGTGGGATGACGTCGTCCACCGAACTGCGGGCGATTGCCGATGCGGTCGATAAATACAACATCCCGGCTGTAAAGTGCACAGGCGGTCAACGCATCGACATGTTGGGGATCAAGAAAGAGGATCTCCCTGCCGTATGGGAAGACCTCGGCAAAGCCGGTTTCGTGTCGGGCCACGCCTACGCGAAAGGCCTGCGCACGGTGAAAACTTGCGTGGGAACGGACTGGTGCCGCTTTGGTACGCAGGATTCCACCGGGCTCGGCATTCGCATCGAACGCTTTATGTGGGGGTCGTGGACGCCTGCGAAGGTCAAGATGGCGGTCTCGGGTTGTCCGCGCAATTGCGCTGAGGCGACCTGCAAAGATGTGGGCGTGATTTGCGTAGATTCCGGGTTTGAAATCCATTTCGCAGGCGCCGCTGGCCTCGACATCAAAGGCACAGAGGTGCTGGGCCATGTGGCGACGGAGGATGAAGCGCTCGAACACATCGTGGCTGTTGTTCAGATGTATCGCGAGCAGGGACACTATCTGGAACGCATCTACAAATGGGCCAAGCGCATTGGTTGCGACACGGTTCGCAGTCAGATCATGGACAATGCCGAGATGCGCAAAGCGTATTTCGACCGCTTCGTTTTCAGCCAGAAATTTGCCCAGGTGGACCCTTGGAGCGAGCGTGTGTCAGGCAAGGACAAACACGAGTTCAAGCCCATGGCGACCCTCTCGCTGGAGGCTGCGGAATGAACGCCATGACCGGAAATTGGATCAAAATCGGCGTGTTGAGCGACATCCCCAAGCTCGGTGCGCGCTGCGTTGCCTTTGGAGAGGCGACCATTGCGGTGTTTCGCACTGCCGATGACAGGGTTTTTGCGCTGGAAGACAAATGCCCCCACAAGAATGGCCCTTTGAGCCAGGGGATCGTCCACGATGGTTGCGTGACGTGCCCACTGCACAATTGGGTGATATCGTTGGAGACTGGAGCGGCGCAGGGGGCCGATGAAGGCCAAACCAAGACTTTTCCCATCAAACTTGATGGTGATACGATTTTGATCGACGCAGCCGGCCTGTCATGAGCGAAAAGGCCGCCCGTTCCACCAAAACGACATGCCCTTATTGTGGGGTCGGCTGCGGGGTGTTGGCGACGCCCTTGGCGAATGGCGGATTGGACATCAAGGGCGACCCCGACCATCCGGCGAATTTTGGTCGTTTGTGTTCAAAGGGCGCGGCCCTTGGCCAGACCGTCAGTCTGGACGGGCGGCTGCTCGATCCATGGGTCAATGGCAAAACGACCAACTGGAACCATGCGCTTCAAACGGTTGCGGATCGGTTCAGCGCGACGATTGCAGAGCACGGCCCGGACAGCGTTGCGTTTTATGTTTCGGGACAATTGCTCACCGAGGACTACTACGTCGCCAACAAGCTGATGAAAGGCTTCATTGGTTCGGCGAACATCGACACCAATTCGCGACTTTGCATGGCCTCGTCGGTGGCGGGCCACAAGCGGGCGTTTGGATCCGACACGGTGCCGGGCACCTATGAAGATCTGGAGCTGGCGGACGTGATTGTCCTGGTGGGGTCCAATCTCGCCTGGTGCCATCCCGTCCTGTACCAGCGGATTGCCGCCGCCAAAGCCCATCGACCCGACATGAAAATCATCGTGATCGACCCGCGACGGACCATGACGATGGATATCGCTGATCTCCATCTGCCTCTTAATCCCGACAGTGATACAGCGTTGTTCAACGCACTTTTGCTGCGGTGCGCGCAACCGGGCGTTTTGAACCAGCGCTTTGTTGCGGCCCATACATCGGGATTTGAGGATGCGCTGGCCGCAGCAAAGGCTGATAGCGATCCGGAGAAAACCGGGTTGTCCGATCAAGCGCTGGAAGCCTTTTTTGATCTGTTTGTCCGCAACGGACGGGTGGTGACGGTTTATAGCCAAGGGGTGAACCAGTCCTCGGCGGGCACCGACAAAGTCAACGCGATCATCAACTGCCATTTGGCCACGGGCCGTATTGGGAAGCCGGGCATGGGTCCGTTTTCTGCCACCGGTCAGCCAAACGCCATGGGCGGGCGGGAGGTTGGTGGGCTTGCCAACATGCTGGCGGCCCATATGGAGCTAGCCGATCCTGTTCACACCGACCGCGTGCAACGCTTTTGGCAGTCGCCGCGCATCGCCGACCGCCCCGGCCTAAAGGCCGTCGAACTGTTTGATGCGGTTGCTGATGGCCGCGTTAAGGCGTTGTGGATCATGGCGACCAATCCTGTGGTGAGCATGCCCGATGCGGCCAGGGTTGAGGCAGCTATTGCTCAATGTCCGTTCGTTGTTGTGTCTGACGTCGTTTCTAAGACGGATACGCTGCGCCACGCCCACGTGAAATTGCCATCGCTCGCCTGGGCTGAAAAAAGCGGAACTGTTACAAACTCCGAGCGTCGCATTTCGCGCCAAAGGGGCATTCTTCCAGCGCCCGGCCAAGCCAAAGCGGACTGGTGGCAATTGGCGAACGTTGCCCAACGCATGGGGTTTGCCGGCTTCGATTATGTCGGGCCGAGTGCGATCTTTGCCGAACACGCGCAGCTATCTGCTTTTGAAAATGACGGGAGCCGTGATTTTGACATCGGTGCCTATGGCGCGGTGTCCGCGGATGCTTTTGATGCGCTCGAACCGTTTCAATGGCCTGCGCCAAAAAGCAGCTCGGCAGAGCTTTCGGCCATAAAGCACCCCGAGAAACGCTTTTTCGTAGATGGTCGGTTTTTCACCCAGGATGGCAAAGCAAATTTCGTCGCTGTCCAGTCACCAGCACCGCGCCACTATGGTTTGCGCTTAAACACGGGGCGGGTGCGGGACCATTGGCACACCATGACGCGCACGGGCCGCAGCCCGCGCAACAGTGCCCACATGGCGGAACCGTATTGCGAAATTCACCCGGATGATGCCGCCGAACTTGGCATTGGCGATGCGTGCCTTGTGAAGCTTTTTAACGCCCAGGGGGACATCATCGTCCGTACGCTTTTGTCCTTGGCGCAGAAGCGTGGCCATGTATTTGTGCCCATGCACTGGAACGATCAATGGGCGTCGAACGCGCGGGTCGACAAGCTGGTTTCGGCGGTGACGGACCCCGTGTCAGGACAGCCCGCGCTTAAAGGTTCCAGCGTGTTTGCTGAGCCATTTTCCGTTGCGCGCTTTGGCTTCATGGTCTCGCGGAACCGCCCCGATCTTTCGGCCTGCGCATATTTTGCCGTGGCTCAATGCGAGGGCGGATGGCGCACGGAGTTTGCGCTTTCCGACACCGCTGATTTGGGCAAGTTGGTTGAGCCTTTTGGGGCGGCCGACGTTGATATGACCGGCCTTGGAGGGGACACCCGCCGGGTTTGGATGGACGGCGCGCGCTTGTCCGCAGCCGTCTTTTTGGCCGCTGAACCTGTCTTAGTCTCCCGCAGTTTTCTTTGTGACCAACTCGCGGCAGACCGGATCGACCCCGCACAAGCAGCCTTGCTTGCCGCAGGACGACCGGCTGTCGGGACTGTCGATAAAGGCGCGCTTGTCTGTTCGTGCTTTGGGGTTGGCGCCAACGAAATCGCCACGGCTATCGAAGGCGGATGTCAAACGGTTCAGGCCGTAGGACGCGCCTGCCAAGCGGGCACAAATTGCGGCTCCTGTAAGTCTGAAATCAGACAAATTCTATCCAAAACCAAAACACAAACTGCCGGAGGGGAAGAGGACCGTGAGCCGCTTGTCATTGCTGCCGAATAAGGCTGAAGCCGCCAAACGCCGCCGTTCCCCCGCTCGGGTGGAGGAACTGGCTGTTCTCCCTGTGTTTTATAAACTCAAGGGCCGCAGGGTCGTGCTGGCGGGTTCGTCCGACGCAGCCGCTTGGAAGGGCGAACTTTTGGCCGCTGCCGGGGCCGAGGTCCATATCTATGGCGAGAATCTGGATGAAGCGTTTGAGACGGTGATGGCGCGGCAAGGCGCCCGGTTTGTCCACCACGCCCGGCCGTGGGCTGCTGATTGTTTTGAAGGGGCGGTGATTGCCATTGCGGACGCAGAGACCGAGGGCGAAGCGCAGGCATTCTATTGTGCTGCGTTGGCTGCTGGCGTGGCCGTCAATGTGATCGACAAGCCTGCATTCTGCCAATTTCAATTTGGTTCCATCGTCAATCGTTCTCCGACTGTGGTTTCGATCAGCACGGATGGGGCGGCTCCGATTTTTGGGCAGGCTATTCGCCGGCGGATCGAAACGCTCCTGCCACCGGTAATCCAGGACTGGGCAAGGCTTGCACAAAGTCTACGTGCTACGGTGAACAAACATCTTCCAATGGGCCCTTTGCGGCGTCGGTTTTGGGAGCGGTTTGTGGATACGGCCTTTGCGGGTGGGCCGGCGGAACGGGCTGAGGCAGCCCTGCTGGACTTTATTCATGACAGCGAGGCTGAAAGTGGTGTGGGCCGTGTG
>JBCBCT010000038.1:0-25985 GCA_038530365.1 Pseudomonadota bacterium
ACTACGCCTGGATCAAGTCGCAGGTGCGCGCTTTGCGCGAGCGGCGGATTGCTGACATCGATTTTGAAAACCTCATGGACGAGGTGTTGTCTGTGGTCTTGTCTGTGGTTTGGGCGGCTTTGGGCATGGATTGAGCCTATCACACCTTCTGGACGGCAACACTATGGCTGCTTCCTGCCCAGGTCAGTTCAATGGTCACGATGTTGGAAAGACACGTCACTCATCGCTTTCTTCAAACAGGCTCGCTTGGCGGGTTGCGAGGGTTTCGGGGGTTGCAAGCCCCATGTGATCAAAGGCGCGTGGTGTCATGATGCGGCCCCGGGGGGTGCGCTGAATGAAGCCTTGTTGGATGAGATAGGGTTCAATGATGTCTTCAATCGCGTCGCGGGGTTCCGACAGGGAGGCTGCGATGGTTTCGATTCCCACCGGTCCGCCGCCGAAGTTCTCGCCGATGACCGTCAGATAGCGTCGATCCAGTTCATCGAGGCCAATGGGATCCACGCCCAATTGGTTGAGCGCCTGATCGGCAATCTGGCGCGTGATGCGCTCGCTTTTGGCAACAATGGCAAAGTCCCGCACCCGTCGCAGCAAGCGGCCTGCAATCCGCGGCGTGCCCCGGGCGCGGCGAGCGATTTCCAGTGCCCCCTCTCCATCGATGCCGATGGCCATAATCCGCGCGCCCCGCGTGACGATGCTTTCAAGTTCCGGCACGGTGTAAAACTGCAATCGGATGGGAATGCCGAAGCGATCCCGAAGCGGCGTGGTCAACAGGCCAAGGCGCGTTGTGGCGGCAACGAGGGTGAATTTGGCAAGATCGATCTTGACGGAGCGGGCCGCTGGCCCTTCGCCGATGATGAGGTCCAGCTGATAGTCTTCCATCGCAGGGTAGAGGATTTCTTCCACCGCCGGATTCAGGCGATGGATTTCATCAATGAACAGCACATCGCGGTCTTCAAGATTGGTCAGGAGGGCGGCCAGATCACCGGCTTTGGCGATCACCGGCCCGGAGGTGGAGCGAAAATTCACCCCCAATTCCTTTGCCATGATCTGCGCCAGTGTGGTTTTGCCGAGGCCCGGTGGGCCAACAAACAGTACGTGGTCGAGGGCTTCCCCGCGCTGGCGCGCCGCCTCGATGAACACGGCAAGGTTTGAGCGTGCTTGCTGCTGGCCGGTGAAATCCTGCAACCGTTCGGGGCGGATCGCCTGATCGACGTCCTCACCACGTTTTTCAGCGTCCAGAATGCGGGTTTCGCTCACGCGCTCAATTCCTTCAGGCCAAGGCGAATGAGCGTGGCGCTCGACGGATCATCGCCTGCCTTATCCAAAACCGAAGCGACGGCGGCGCTCGCCTGTTGGCTGGAATAGCCGAGATTTGACAGCGCGCTGACCGCATCTTGGACCGCTGATCCCGCAACGCCCGCGCCGAGTTCCTGTTGCAAGCCCAGTGTTCCACTGGCGTCTCCGGAGAGCGCAGGTGCCTTGTCTTTCAGTTCAGCGACGATGCGCTGCGCAACCTTCGGACCAACACCGGGGGCGCGGGCCACCATGGCTTTATCCTGTAGGGCGATGGCCGAGGCGAGATCACCGGGTGTCAGGGTGCCAAGGATCGCTAGCGCAACCTTCGCGCCCACACCCTGCACGTTTTGCAACAGTCGAAACCACTCCCGTTCCAGATCGCCGGTAAAACCAAACAGCTTGATTTCCGTTTCTCGCACATGGGTTTCGATGGCCAGTGTCACCGCCTCTCCAACGCTGGGCAAGGCTCCCAAGGTGCGGGTCGAGCAATGAACCTGATAGCCCACACCGTGGACATCGACGATCGCCCAATCATCGCCAACGGAATCAATCGCGCCTTTAAGTTTGCCGATCATTGATAGAGGCTCTTTGGATAACGGAACGGTCTGGATGACCTCCGTACTCGTGGCAAGTGCAGCCGGGGGCGTCAAGAACATCAACGGGCGCTATGGAGCAGATGATAGCGCCTTTGCGATCCGGCCCTGTGCGCCGCCGCGGTTGTGGGCGTGGCAGATGGCGATGGCAAGGGCGTCGGCGGCATCGTCGCTGTCATAGACCGCCTTGGGCAACAGCATGCCGATCATGAGCTTGATCTGCTCTTTGGTGCCGTGGCCGACGCCGATGACCGCTTTTTTGACCGCATTGGGCGCATATTCAGCAACCGCAAGACCGGCCCGGGCGGGAACCAAAAGCGCGATGCCGCGGGCCTGGCCGAGCTTGAGCGTGGCGCCCGCATCCTTATTGACGAAGGTGTTTTCCACCGCCGCTTCCTCAGGTGCATGTTCGGACAGAATGCTGGATAGGCCGTCGTGCAGTTCGCACAGGCGTGTGGCGAGATCATGTTTGGCGTTTGATGTGACCGTGCCGGCCGCCACAAATGTCAGCGAGGAGCCCGCGGTTTCCACAACACCCCAGCCGGTGCGGCGAAGGCCCGGGTCAATGCCGATAATGCGGGTTTTGTGCAAGCGGGCGCCCTCGATCTAGCAAAAACCCTAGCCGTTCAGTTTGGCCATGACCGCATCATCGATCTCGAAATTGGCGTAGACGTTTTGGACGTCATCATCGTCTTCGAGCGCGTCGATGAGTTTCATCAGAGTTCCGGCCTTGTCCTCATCAACGGGCACTGTGTTTTGTGGTTTCCACGTCGGATTGACGCTGGCGGCTTCCCCAAGGGTTTCTTCGAGAGCGGTGGCGACCGTGCCCATGTCTTCAAAGCCCGTATAGATGGTATGCCCGTCGCCTTCGTCTTCGAGGTCGCTGACGACATCATCGGCCCCCGCTTCGATGGCCGCTTCCATGACCGCGTCCTCATCCCCCGCGGCGGGTGGATATTTGATCTCGCCAACACGGTCGAACATGAAGCCCACGGAGCCGGTTTCGCCCAGTGCACCGCCATATTTGGTGAAGGCTGCGCGGACATTGCCGGCGGAGCGGTTTTTGTTGTCGGTCAGCGCTTCGACAATCACCGCCACGCCGCCGGGGCCGTAGCCTTCGTAGCGGATCTCAAAATAGTCGTCGCCTTCGCCCGCTTGCCCTTTGCTGACGGCGCGCTGGATGTTGTCCTTGGGCATGGATTGGCCTTTGGCGTTCTGGATCGCCAGACGCAGGCGCGGATTGCCGTCGGGGTCGGGTCCGCCCAGTTTGGACGCCACCGTGATTTCCTTGGAGAGTTTGGCAAACATCTTGGAGCGCACGGCGTCTTGACGCCCTTTGCGGTGCATAATGTTTTTGAATTTACTGTGGCCTGCCATGACACCCTTCATTTGATCGGAAACGATCCGCAGCGGCTTATAGAAAGCTGAGGGTTTCGCGTCCAGACACCCATGGGATGTGGGTCAGGCTTTGGCCCGCTTTTTTGAGGCGGGCCGTCCAGATACAGAGAGACCTCAGACCCATCATGCTTCGCCAAACACCTCGCCTTTGAAGCGGGCGCAATAGGAGACGAGGTTGGGGTGGGCGCGGATCATCTCGGTGATCGGTGTTTCCAGGGTGCAGTTGAGATTATTATCGAGGGCGGCGGCAATGCTGGCATCAATGCTGCTTAGGCGTTCCCCGAGGAACCACGTCTTGTCCTCCAATTGATGGGCGATGGCGTCGATGTCTTCTTTTGCAAAGCGGGCGAGCTCGTCGCGGCTGTGACGGCCGAGGCCTTGAAGATGAAGGCACTTGTCGAGCTGCTTTTTTACAGAGCCGAAAACCAGGCCGCGCAGCAGGCCGGGGACGCTTTCGAAATATGTGCTTTTGACAGCCTCTGCGTGGTCGTTCCAGCGGTAGAAGGCAGCGATGAAATAAAGATGTTCTTCGGCCAGCCTTTGAAAGGCCGTGGCGACGCCGCGCTCTTGCTCGGTCAGGTGGCCATCGAAATCGATCCCGTGTTCGGTTTCCAGGTGGCGTTGGATGTGGCTGCTGTCCGGGATCAGGCGTTCGCCGTCTTTCAAAACCGGCAGTTTCTTGCGCGGTGCTTTGACGACATCGCCATAGTCGCGGGTGAAAGACAGACCGCTCATGGTCATAAGTGCGTCGGCCTTGATGGCAAATGGGCTGGGGGAGCGCAGGCCAAGCCCGGGCTTGAAGGTGATGAGAGTAAGCACTGTGTTGAGCCTTCTTGGTTTTACGTGTGTGGTGTGGGTAGTGAGCCACTTCGAGGATGCGGGTACACTCTAAACCGTCCATGCTGACAGCATGGTGTCAGCATGGATTTGAGTGTAGGGAGAGACGCATGAGACGTGCCGACCGCCTGCTTCAGATCCTGCAAATTTTGCGTCGGCAACGCGGACCGATTGCTGCGTCCCGCATTGCCGAAGAACTCGAAGTGTCCTTGCGGACGCTTTACCGTGATATGGTGGCCTTGGAGGCCAGCGGTGTGCCCGTGCGGGGGGAAGCCGGCGTCGGCTATGTGCTGGAAGATGGCTATGACATGCCGCCTTTGATGTTTTCTGCGCTGGAACTGGAAGCCATCATGCTCGGCGCGCGGCTGGTGGACGGGCGTGCTGATGATGCACTGGCGCGGGCTGCCAAGGATGCCATTGCAAAGATTGCCAGCGTCGTTCCCGCGCCTCTGCGGTCCCATCTTGTGGAAACGCCGCTTTATGCGCCCCACTATCAGCGAGAAACGCGGACCGTCGGTCCGTTGGAGGCGTTGCGCGAGGCGCTGCGGGATGAACGGCAGGTGGATATCACCTATCGTGATTTGAAAGGGCAAATGTCGAAGCGCACCGTCTGGCCGGTGCAGATCAGCTTCTTTCGTGACGCGGTGCTTTTGGTGTGCTGGTGCACCCTGCGCGAGGCGTTTCGTTCGTTCCGGGTGGATCGGATTGAGGTGCACAGCATTGGTCCGGAGCGGGTGCCGAAGCCGCGGCGGACCTTGTTTGCGCAGTGGTTGAAGCAGCGCGACATGGCTTTGCAAGAGGCGAGCGCGCGCATTGAAAGCCCGCTGACTGTTCGTGGAATCTAAAGCGATGGCTGAACCGTCCCAAGGCCTCGAAAGCACCGTTGCCAAAATCCTGGACCTCGATCCCCACGCCCACGTGGCTGGACTTTTGACCGCGCAGGAGGTGTTGAATCCGCAAATCGATACCGCCTCCGTTTCTTTTCCGGAGCCTTATGCGGCCCAATTTGATGCGGCCTTTGGGCCTACTTTCAATGGCGTGGCCACCGAGAAACAGTTTGTTGCCGCCATGGCGGACGCCAAACGGGCTGTTGCGGCATGGTATGCGCGTCGCTTGCTCGAAGCGCCGGATGCATCCGTAGCGCAAAATCGCCTGCTGGGCGCTGTTTGGACTGCGTTTGCCGAATGGAGCCTAGATCGCGCCTGTCGGTTTGCGGTTCAGCAACGGGGCATCGCGCGGCTTCTGCCCACCGATAGCCAAGAGCCCTTGGCCGGGTTTTTCATCCTCGGGTTGGGGAAGCTCGGCGGCTACGATCTTAATTATTCCAGCGACATTGATCTGATCGCTTTCTTCGATACCGACCGTTTCACGGTGCGCCCCGGCCAAGGAAAAACCGACGTTGCGGGGCGCATTGCCAAAGCGATCACGCAGCTTTTGAGCGGGCAGTACGGTCCACGCATCTGGCGGGTGGATTGGCGCTTGCGACCCGACCCTTCGGTCACCGGCCTTGCGATGGCGGCGGATGCAGCACTCGATTTTCACTTCTTTCACGCCGCGCCCTGGCGGCGGCTGGCCATGATGAAGGCGCGGCCCGTGGCAGGTGACCTTGTAGCGGGGCGCGCGTTTTTGAAGGAATTGTCGCCCTTTGTTTGGCGCAAAACCCTCGACTACCGCGCGCTGGACGATATCGCCGGTATCAAGGGGCGCATTCGCGACGAACACCCGGGGCTGGATGAGGAACGCGCGAATGATGTGCCCCTCGACCGGTTGCGGGGGTTTCATTTGAAACTTGGGACCGGTGGCATTCGCGAGATCGAGTTTATCGCCAATGGGTTGCAACTGGTCTGGGGTGGCCGCACGCCAACGCTTCAAACGGTGAACACATTAGAAGCGTTGAAACGGCTTGCCGATGCGGATCGGCTGTCGCGTGCGGACGCTGTGTTCCTGCAGGATGCTTATTGTCTTCTACGGGGCCTGGAAAACCGGGCGCAGATGATGGCGGACGGCCATGTCCACCATGTTCCCGAAAGCGGCGCTTCCCTCGCTTTGTTCCTGGCACTGAATGGCAGCGATGAACCGACCTTGGCAAAAAGCGTCAAACGGGTTCGACGTCGCGTCCATGATATTTTTGAAAGCCTGTTTTCCGACCAGGGTGCGCCCGTTTCAAAAACGTCCAGCGAAGGAGTATTTCAGGCTCTGTCCGCTTCGGGTCGTGCCGTCGTTCAGGCTTGGCAGACCGGGTTTCAGCCCTACGGCTTGCCGGCATCAAGCGCGGACCGAATGGCGCCCCTTGTTGTCAGTCTTTTGAAATTGGTGGCGGACAGCGACCGGCCCAATGAAACCGTCTTGGCGTTTGATGGATTTTTCCGTTCCTTGCCGCCGGGCGGACAATATCTTGTTCTGTTGGCGGAACACGCGGACCTTGCAGCCGACATTCTGGAACCTCTGACGGGGGGTGGCGCCATGGCGACGTTGCTGCGGCAAAGCCCCCATGTTGTCGATACGCTTGTGCAACGGGGCGGTGTTGCGCGCACCACGGCTGAGGAGCGGGGGGTGCTGGGGGCATTTGTGGATGGTCAGAGGGACTATGAATCGCAGCTTGAAGCGCTGCGTCTCCACGTCAACGAAATGCTTTACCTTGCCTATTTGCGGCTGTGGCGTGGACGCATTTCGCCCGCTGCCGGGCGCGCCCTGCTGTCAGACCTTGCGCAAGAAGCGGTGGCGCGCTGTGCAGCTTTGGTGGGGCGTGAATATTATGGGGACGGTGAGGTGCCGGGCCTCTCCATCGCCGGTTACGGCAAAATTGGCATGGGCGAAATGATGCCGCGCTCGGACCTCGATATCGTCTTTATCGCCCACGGCCAGACCCGGGAAGACGAAGCGGATATCGAAGGGGCCCATCGGTTTTCAAACCGGCTGAAGACCGCCCTTGGCACCCCCATGCGCGGGGGCATTGTCTATGAAATTGACACGCGTTTGCGCCCTTCCGGGGGCTCTGGAGCGCCGACGGTTCGCTTGTCCACGCTGCGCACCCACCAAATGGAACGCGCCAAGACGTGGGAGCATTTGGCCTTGGTGCCGTCTAAAATCATCTTCGGCCCTGCCTTCGTCCGCCAGGATTTTGCCAGTGCCCGTAGGGCCGTGCTCACCCGAGCTCGGGACACCACGCGGTTTTTGCGCGATTGCCATGCCATGTTGAACGATCTGCGCACCCACCGCATTGCCCCGCCCAAGAAAGATCGCTTGGCGCTCAAACTGGTCCCCGGCGGTTTGATGGAGGCGGAATATGTTTTGGGGGTCATGACTATTTTGGCGGCACAAAGGGATGCGGCAGTGGCTGACCTCTCATTTCAAGAATTGCCGCAACGGCTGGAAAGCATGGGCCTTCCGCCTGCGGGCTTTGCCGCCGCTTTGTCTCACTTGCAGGACGCCCATGTGCTGGAACGGCTCTACGGTTGGGACAGTCGCGATATTACCTCGCTGCCGAAAGCCCATTGTCCGCAACATGTGCTGTCCCCGGTTTTGGGAGAAGACTTCCAGTCTGTTTTGGACCGTTGCCTGGCGTTGATCAGCGATACGGTGGCCACCATCATCATCAAACCCAGCGGGCTGTCGAAATCCGCCTTGAAAAAGCATCCGTTTGAACGGGTTCTTTGGGCGGATTGAGCGGTCCCGCCATGGGTTTGCTGCGCTGGTTCGGCTACCGTAGCCGGGCATGATTCGTTTGCTGCGCAGGCCGTTTTTGTTGTCCTATGACTATTGATACCGCGTTTTCAGACCACGCCTCGCTTCAGGACGCCGAGGGTGCGTCGGGGTTTGAAGCCTTGCCGGCTGTTCATCTGGCGGTGAGCGATCCAGAACGGGTGTTGGAAGACGTGTTTGGCTACGCAGCCTTTCGGCCTGGACAGCGGGAGGTGGTGGACACAATCCTTCGGGGTGAGAGTGTTTTGGCCGTCATGCCCACTGGGGCGGGAAAGTCGATCTGCTACCAAGTCCCCGCCCTGATGTTTGAGGGTTTGACCATCGTTATTTCGCCTCTGGTTGCGCTCATGCAGGACCAGGTCTCTGCCCTGCGCCTGAATGGTGTGGCCGCCGATGCGATCCATTCGGGTCAAGACAGAGACACGAATGTCGCGGCTTGGCGCCGGGTGGCTTCTGGTGAGACGAGGTTGCTCTACATGGCGCCGGAACGGTTGATGACCGAGCGCATGTTGAACGCCATTGCGCAATTGCCGATCACGATGTTTGCCATCGACGAAGCCCATTGCATGAGCCAATGGGGGCCATCGTTTCGCCCGGAATATGCGATGCTTGGTGGTCTGGGGGAGCGGTTTCCCCATGTGCCGATTGCAGCGCTAACGGCAACGGCAGATGAAGCAACCCGCAAAGACATTGTTGCCCAATTGTTTGCCGGGCCTTCACAGGTGTTCGTTTCGAGTTTTGACCGGCCCAACATCACCCTCCACGTTGCCCCCAAGGGCGGCTGGAAAAACCAGCTCCTGGATTTTGCCATCGCGCGGAAAGGGCAGTGCGGCATCGTCTATTGTTTGTCGCGCAAAAAGACGGAAGAGGCTGCGGAGCTTCTGCGCGACAATGGGCTCAATGCGATCGCCTACCACGCCGGCCTGAGCGCAGACGAACGGGCAGAGCGGCAGAACCGTTTTGTCACCGAGGATGATATGGTTGTTGCCGCAACAATCGCCTTCGGGATGGGGATCGACAAGCCCGATGTGCGCTATGTCTTCCACACCGATCTGCCCGGTTCCATGGAAGCCTATTATCAAGAGATTGGGCGGGCGGGCCGGGATGGTGACCCGGCGGATGCGATGATGATTTTTGGTGCAGCCGATATTCGCCTGCGCCGCCAGTTCATCGATCAGGATGGATCGGACGACGACACCAAGCGCCGAGAGCATGCGCGCCTTTCATCGCTCATTACCTATGCGGAGGCGCTGACCTGCCGCCGTCAAACACTGTTGTCCTATTTTGACGAAGGCTCAGCGCCCTGTGGGAATTGCGACAACTGTTTGAACCCGGTGGAAATGCGCGATGGCACAGAAGAGGCGGAGCTGGTCCTGAGCGCAATTTTTGAGACCGGAGAGCGCTACGGCCAAGCCCACATCATTGATGTGCTGCGGGGTGCGGAAACTGAAAAAATTATAAAAGCCAAACACCACCGCCTCGAATGTCATGGCAGCGGCGCGCGTTATTCCAAGGAAGCCTGGCGGACCATCGTTCGACAGATGGTGTCGTCGGGGTTTTTGGAAATTGACGTTGCGGGCTATTCAAGCCTTTTGGTGACGGACAAAGGCAACGCCCTGTCCCGCGGCCAGGAGGTGTTTGAGTATCGAGAAGATGCTGTGCGCATGGCCCAAGCCTCGACATCCGGATCGGCAACGAAAGCTGCGACGTCCGGCGGGAGTTTTGGCCGTAGCACGCCGTCCGTCGATCTATCGGACCGCGATAGAGAGCTGCTTGCCAAACTCAAAGCCCTGCGGCTGACGCTTGCACGGGAGCGGGGCGTTCCAGCTTACGTCGTGTTTGCGGATAAAACGCTGGTGGACATGGCGCAGAAGCGCCCCGCAAACCGAGAGGAGTTTGCGGAGGTTAAGGGTGTCGGCCGCAGCAAGCTGGACCAGTTTTCCGAACCGTTTTTGTCGCTATTGCGCGCGGGCTCTTGAGAGCTGCGTTCTTTGACCGACGTCCGTTAGCCGATCATGCCAGCGCGTTCATAATCGTTTTGAACTGGCACCTCTGCCGGTCCGCCGTCGCGCTCTTCCAGCTTTTCAGCCTTCGCGAGTTCTTCTTCCACGTCCGCAAGCGCGCTTCGGGCGACCGCATGTTGCTCCTGCAAATCGTTGATGGAGGTGGTTAGATTTTCCCGTCGCAACCGTGCCGCTTTTGCGAAGGTTGGGTAGGCGAAATGGTTGACGTCATCGATGCCCGATTTTTTCTCTTCGTAGGCAATCTGACTGTCGAGATCGTCCGCCATGTTTCTGAACTGGGCGATCATCGTTTCGATTTGCGCCACCTGGCGCGCTTTTTCCTGAACTTGGAATTTTTTCAGACGCAATACGCCTTCACGCGATTTCATACCCATTACTCCCGCAACCTGCGTGATACTCCACCGGCTAAAAACGCAAGCCGGGCCAGCGCATACACCGCTGGAAGCGCTGACCATCGGCCAAAAATGTTAAAATTGTGCGCATGCTGCTGACGGAATGCTCATGACAAATCCGGGCGCATACAGTCGGTGCTCCTGCTCATCGTTTGGAAGAAAGTGGGATGCGATTTTTGCCGCAAGTGTGAAAAACCATTAATCGATCTTTCCAAAGCGTTTCCGGTAACAGTTCATTTACCTGATTGATTAAGACTGGTCCCCGCATGTGGAGGTCCTGATCGAGTGAATCAGCGTGGAGCGCTCATTTTTCAAAAACATGAGTGTCCACAACGCGAGACGGATGCCACAGCTTAAGATATAGATCTTGAAAATTCGGACATAACAGACGGTTAGCAGAGATTTTTAAAAATTTGGCGTAAACACTTGCGCTGCAGAATCACTGTTTGTTAACCATTTCACGTCAGCGTTTTGTTCGGGTTTGTGAGTTATCGCGCGGGAGCCGACGAAACGTTGGGCCGAGCGCATCAAGGGGATAAAGATGCGAGTTTTGCTGATTGAAGACGACAGCGCCACCGCACAGTCGATCGAACTGATGCTGAAGTCCGAGAGCTTCAATGTGTATACCACTGATCTCGGTGAAGAGGGCGTCGATCTCGGCAAACTCTATGACTATGATATTATTCTGCTGGACCTGAACCTGCCGGATATGTCTGGCTACGAGGTTTTGCGGACCTTGCGTTTGTCCAAAGTGAAGACGCCGATCCTGATCTTGTCCGGCCTTGCCGGTATTGAGGACAAGGTCCGCGGCCTTGGTTTTGGTGCCGATGATTACATGACGAAGCCGTTCCACAAGGATGAGCTTGTCGCGCGAATCCAGGCGATCGTGCGTCGCTCCAAGGGCCATGCAGAATCCATCATCACCACCGGTGATCTCAAGGTAAACCTGGATGCCAAGACAGTGGAAGTCAGCGGCCAGCGCGTGCATCTCACCGGCAAAGAGTACCAAATGCTCGAATTGCTCTCCCTGCGCAAAGGGACCACGCTGACCAAAGAGATGTTTTTGAACCACCTTTACGGCGGTATGGACGAGCCGGAACTGAAAATTATCGACGTGTTCATTTGTAAGCTTCGCAAGAAACTTGCATCGGCCACCGGCGGTAAAAACTACATCGAAACGGTTTGGGGCCGTGGTTACGTTCTGCGCGAGCCCGATGATGTGGAACTGGCGGAAAGCGCATAACGCACCATCCGAAGTCGTTTCGTTTCCAATGAACCCGGCCCTGCGCCGGGTTTTTTGTTTCGGTTTGTAGGATTTTCAGCTGCGGGTATTTTGCGTGATGTCTTGGGTCTACCGCGCAATCGGTGTTCATGGCTGGCGTGGATCCCGCCTCAGAAGGGCGGGATGATGACGGCACTTTTGGTGGAGTGCTCAGCCGGTTGGGGCCTTGGCCCGGTTGCTGGTGCTGCGGCGATGGCGTGAGGTGGTGCGTCTGTTTTGTGCGCTGGGCCTGGCCGCTGGTTTGCCTTCCGGTTTTCTCGCCGGTCTTGGTGTTGGCTTGGATGCTGCGTTTGCCGATGACCCAGCTACCGTCTTGGGCCGTCCATCCTTGGACCGTCCACCTTTCGATCGTCTGGGCTTGCCTTTGTTTGCAGAGCTGCCGCTCTTTTTGGGACCGGCGGGGCGCCTGCTGCTGCCAGCCTTCCGGCCAGCAGGGCGGTTGCCCCCGCGTTTTTCCGTCGGCTGATCTTCCGGCACCTCACCACTTGCAACGGGGATTGCATTTTTCATCAGCTTTTCAATGGCGCGCAGTAGGCGAATTTCTGCCGGCGCGCACAGCGTGATGGCTTCACCTTTTGCACCGGCGCGGGCGGTCCGTCCGATGCGGTGTACATAGACTTCCGGCACGTCTGGCAGGTTGAAGTTGTAAACATGAGTGACGCCTTGAATGTCGATCCCACGGGCAGCAATGTCTGTTGCGACCAGAACTTTGACCGTGCCCTCCCGAAACCCACGGATGGCCCTTTCCCGCTGCCCTTGGCTTTTGTTGCCGTGGATGGCGGCAGCCTTATAGCCGCACTCCAGAAGATGTTTGGTCAGCCGTTCGGAGGCATGTTTCGTCGCCATGAAGACGAGGGACACATCGTCTCGCCGCTCGATCAGCAGGTCTTTGAGGAGGGTGGTTTTGTCCCGCGCGCCGACAAAATGCACGGATTGGCGTATGTTGTCGGCGCTTTTGCCCGGACGGGAAACGGCAATGCTGACGGGGTCGGTGAGGAATTTTTGTGCCAGCTCTTCAATGCTCTTTGGCATGGTGGCGGAAAACAACATGGTCTGGCGCGGTTGGCCCACTAACCGTGCGATTTTACGCAGGTCGTGAACAAACCCCAGATCCAGCATCTGATCGGCTTCGTCGAGCACCAAAAAGCGCACTTCGCCGATGTTGAGCGCACCGCGGTTCACCAGATCAAGCAGCCGCCCGGGCGTAGCGACCAGAATGTCGACCCCGCGCTCAAGACGTCGTGCCTGGCCGTTAATGCCCACCCCACCGATCACGCTTTCAATGCGCAGATGGGTTTTTCGAACGTGGTGCAGCAGATTTTGGAAAATTTGTGTAACGAGTTCGCGGGTTGGGGCGATAATGAGGGAACGCGTGGTTTTGGGTGCTCTCGTATGCTCCGTTTGGAGCAAGGATTGGATGAGCGGTAAGCCAAAGGCCGCCGTTTTGCCAGTGCCGGTTTGCGCAAGGCCGATGATGTCTTCGCCCGACAGAGCCACGGGGATCGCGTCCCGCTGGATGGGCGTGGGTGTTTCATAGCCAGCTGTTTCCGCCGTGCCGAGCAGCACGGGGAGCAGGCCCAAGTCTTCAAATGTCGTCATGATGGGGCCTTCCGGCCAAATGTGTTGGCAGGCAGCCCATCTTCGGGCCGCGCCAGGTGCTGCGTTACGCAGCCACTTTCTTCAAGTTCGAACAGATATCGTCCACGATGCGTTCAATCAACTGTTCATCGTCACCTTCCGCCATAACGCGGATCAGCGGTTCGGTGCCGGACTTGCGGATGACCAAACGGCCGGTATTGGCAAGTTCTGCTTGACCCGCGGTGATGGCCTGGGTGACGGCTTTGTCTTTCAGGGGTTCGCCGACGTTATAACGGACGTTTTTCAAAATTTGCGGCACAGGTTCAAATCGTTGGCAGACTTCGCTGACCGGTTTGTCCCAACTTTGGACCACCGACAAAACTTGCAACGCAGCAACCAGACCATCGCCTGTGGTGGCGTAGTCCGACAGCACGATGTGGCCGGACTGTTCACCACCGACATTGTAGCCATGTTTGCGCATGTGTTCCACGACGTAGCGGTCGCCCACCGCGGTGCGGGCAAGGGAGAGGCCGATGCCGTCCAGAAACCGTTCCAGGCCAAGGTTCGACATAATGGTGGCCACAAGGCCATCGCCGGCCAGACGGTCCGATTCTTTCCAGGATTGGGCAACGAGGGCCATCAACTGATCACCGTCGACGACGTTTGATTGCTCGTCCACGATGATCACGCGGTCTGCGTCCCCATCCAGTGCAATGCCGATGTCGGCCCGCACTTCGTTGACCTTGCGTTGCAGCTTTGCGGTATGGGTGGAACCACAATCGTCGTTGATGTTGGTGCCGTTTGGTTCGGCACCGATGGTGATCACTTCTGCCCCCAGCTCCCAAAGCGCCTCGGGGGCCACTTTGTAAGCCGCGCCATTGGCACAATCGATGACGACCCGCAGGCCTTCTAGAGATACGGAGCGGGGCAGGGTGCGTTTGGCAAACTCGATATAGCGGGCTTCCACGCCCTGGATGCGTTTGGCGCGACCGATGGCTTTGCCGCTGGCAAGCTGGGACGTGAGGTTTTCATCGATCAAGGCTTCGATTTCCGCTTCAATCGAATCCGACAGTTTGTAGCCGTTAGGGCCAAACAGTTTGATGCCGTTGTCGTGGTAGGGATTGTGGGACGCGGAGATCATCACGCCAATATCCGCCCGCAGCGAGCGCGTCAGCATGGCAACGGCGGGTGTAGGAATGGGGCCTAAAAGAAACACGTCCATACCAGCGGCGGTGAAGCCAGCAACAAGCGCGTTTTCAATCATGTAGCCGGACAGGCGCGTATCCTTTCCGATCACCACACGATGGCGATGGCTGCCGCGTTTGAATGCAACGCCTGCGGCCATGCCGACCTTCATGGCGGCTTCCACGGTCATGGGGGATTTGTTGGCGTAGCCGCGAATGCCGTCGGTGCCGAAATATTTGCGCGCGGTGGCCATGGTTCTGTCCTGTTGTTTGTCGCTCACAGTGCTCGCTAGGTCCGTGACTTTACCACGGAAAGCACGTTTGACCCGCATCACCAAAGGGTGGTGGGTGGAGGCCGTTTCTTAGCAAAGAGGTAAGCATAAGACCCTTCACAAAATATAACTGAGCGTCAGATATGGCCCAAAGTTCACCGATGTGCGGGCGCGTTGCATGCACAAAAAAACCGGCGGAAACTGTGTTCCGCCGGTTTGGACTTTGGTGGGCTGGCCGCTGAGGTCGGCGCAGTGGGCTTTTAAGGGCCTGCCTATTAGGAGGGTTGCGGTTCCATTCCGCCGGTGTCGGGCTCTTCACCACGCTTGGGTTTTGCAACCCGACCGGATTTTGGAACGGTGCTTCCACGGGATGGTGGTGTGTCGTCCCCCATGTCCCGCGCCGGCGGTTTACCGGAGAGCAGATCGTCGATTTCGCTGCCGCTGAGGGTTTCATATTCAAGAAGCCCCTGAGCCAAGGCTTCGAGATCCTTCTTGCGTTTTGTCAGCACTTTCTTGGCGGAATCAAAGCCTTCATCGACCAGACGACGGACTTCTTCGTCGATGATCTGCGCGGTTTCTTCCGAGACATTTTTCGACTGCGCAACGGAGTGGCCAAGGAAGACTTCCTGCTGGTTTTCACCATAGGCCACTTTGCCCAGCTTGTCCGAATAACCCCATTGCGTGACCATCGCGCGGGCCAAACGGGTGGCTTGCTCGATGTCTGATTGTGCGCCGGAGGTGACGTTCTTCTTGCCGAAGATCAACTCTTCCGCGACCCGACCAGCCATCATAACAGCGAGGCGCGACGTCATTTCCTCATATGTCATGGAGATCTGGTCGCGCTCAGGAAGTTGCATCACCATCCCCAGGGCGCGGCCTCGGGGGATGATGGTGGCTTTGTGCACGGGGTGGGACGAGGGCACGGTGATGGCGACCAATGCGTGGCCCGCCTCGTGGTAAGCGGTGTTGCGTTTTTCTTCCTCTGACATGGCCATGGAGCGACGCTCTGCGCCCATCATGACCTTGTCTTTGGCGTCTTCAAATTCCAGCGCTGTGACCAAACGTTTCTCGCGCCGTGCCGCGAGCAGCGCGGCTTCGTTCACGAGGTTCATAAGGTCAGCACCGGAAAAACCTGGTGTGCCACGGGCGATAACGCGCAGGTCCACATTGGGTGCCAGCGGCACGTTGCGGACATGCACTTTCAGGATTGCTTCGCGGCCCATGATGTCGGGGTTCGGCACGACCACCTGGCGGTCAAAACGACCCGGACGCAACAGGGCAGGGTCCAACACGTCCGGACGGTTGGTGGCTGCGATGAGGATGATGCCCTCGTTGGTTTCAAAACCATCCATCTCAACGAGAAGCTGGTTCAACGTTTGCTCGCGTTCATCATTGCCGCCGCCAAGACCTGCGCCGCGGTGACGGCCGACAGCGTCGATCTCATCGATAAAGATGATGCAGGGTGCGTTTTTCTTCGCTTGCTCAAACATATCGCGCACGCGGCTAGCACCGACGCCAACGAACATTTCCACAAAGTCAGACCCGGAAATGGTGAAGAAGGGCACATTGGCTTCACCAGCGACCGCGCGGGCGGTGAGCGTTTTACCGGTGCCGGGCGGGCCGACGAGCAGCAGGCCATGGGGCATTTTACCGCCGAGACGCTGGAACTTCTGCGGATCGCGCAAGAAGTCGACGACCTCCACAAGGTCTTCTTTGGCTTCATCTACGCCGGCCACATCATCAAACGTCACACGGCCGTGGGCTTCGGTCAGCAGCTTGGCTTTTGATTTGCCAAAGCCCATCGCTTTGCCCTGGCCGGATTGCATCTGGCGCATGATGAAAATCCACACGCCGATGAGAAGCAACAGCGGCAGCCAGTTGATCAACATGCCGAGGAATGTCGACCGGTTGTCGGTCACAGGCTTGGCGGTGATCTCCACGTTTTGTGCCTGCAAACGCTTCACGAGTTCGGGATCGTAGGGCGCGAAGGTCAGGAAGCGGGTGCTGGAGTCGGTATAGGCACCGCTGATCCGGTCGCCGGAAATGGTGACGGAGCGGACGCGCTTTTTGTCCACCGCTTCAAGGAAGGTTGAATAAGCGATTTCGCTCGTCTGTCCCTGCTGCGATGGCGACTGGAACATCTGGAAAAGGGCGATCAACAGCAGAGCGATCAAGCCCCACAGGGCGATGTTGCGCATGTTGGAATTCATAAAATTCACTTCCTGTTAGGGCGCGCAGTGCGCGGTGAAATCGGCAAGTTCGGGGGCATTGTGTGGAATGAAGATAGGGAGGACAGGCTGTGATGCCAAGGCGACAAACGCACGATGCGGCAATTGTTGCCGTTACCGTGAAGATTGGTGTTTGGTCTTGTCTTTAAGTCGGTTGAAGGCTTGCATGATTGCGTCATCGCAGGCGGGGCGGAACCGGATGAGGCCTGGCCAAGTGGCTTGCAACAGATCAAACCCCTCGTCTGGAGAACGACCCCCGCGCCATTCGCGGCGAAATTCCGTACGCTTGGCCTGGACGGATATGACGGTGTGGCCTGCGGTGCTTTGATGTTTGCAGCCGGCCCGGTGGGCGGCGACCACGCTTTCAAGTTTTGACCGAGCGACCCTGCGAGCCTGACCCCCAACGACCAGCACGCAATAGGCATACACATCCATGAGCAAAGACTTCGGCGCGCTTGTGCTTCCGTGGTCGAGAACGAGGGCATCCGGGCCCAGTGTTGTATGGTTGATAATATAGTGGGCGGATTGGGCGTTCAGCCACGCCCGGGATCGGGCGGTGAGGTCGGCCAGCCGCGCGATGTCGAGGGCGGATGGAAACGCGGTATCATCGGCCGTCAAGTTCATGCGCGTTCGGGCGCGCTCGTAGGCTGGATTTTCGTTGGTTGGATCGTCCAGCCATTGTGTGCCCCGCGCGGTGAGCCATGCTCGCAAGGTTTGCCGACCGGTGTTGAGGAGCGGGCGTTCCAGGACGATCCCATCATGGGTGGCACGGGCGGGAATGCCGGATAGGCCCCGCGTGGCGCTGGCGGGGGTGGCTCGTTTGGCGCGCATGACGAGGGTTTCGGCCTGATCATCCAGGGTGTGCCCAAGAAAAATCGCCTGCGCCCCAACAGTTTTTGCGTATTCAACCAAACGGGCGTAGCGCGCTTCGCGCAGGTTTTCGCTTTTGATGCCGCTGGGATCCAAGGTGAGTGTGGTGTGGCAAAAGCCGAGGCGCTGCGCTTCTTTTGCGACAAACACGGCTTCCTGTTTCGCCTCTGGGCGTAAACCGTGGTCCACGGTGGCGACCCATGCTTGGGTCGGTTTGGTCGTGCCCGATTGTCTTTGCGCGTTGAGGATCTCCGCGACATATCCCAAAAGTGCCATGGAATCCCCGCCGCCGCTCACGGCCAGGAGGCAGGCTTCGTGTCGTTCCAGCGCTTCGCTAACGCCCATATGAGCCCTTGAACGATCGGGCAGTGCGGCTAGCACTTCGCCGCGGCTTGTTCCCGCGATACGCGCTTGGCGAGCCTAGAAGCGTCCGCTGGATATTGCTTGAGCACTTCGGCGTAGGTCGCACAGGCCACTTCGCGTTGGTTGAGCCCGGCCAGCGACAAGCCTAGGCCCAGCAGATTGTCAGCCCCCATGCGGTTGTTGGGGTGGGCGTTGTGCGTGTCGAGGAATATGTTGGCCGCATCAAAATATTGCTGCTTTTGAAACAGGCTTTGCGCCAACAGAGTTTTGGCCGTGGGCACGTCGGGGTCTTTGGGCCAGGCCTTCAAAAACGCGCGAAACGCCCCTTCGGCGCGGTCGATGCGGTTGTTGCGCAGAGCGATCTGGCCTGCCTTCAAAACCGAGCTTGGGGTTGGGCCATACTCGGCTGCTTCAATGCCACCGTCGACCCCGTCGCTAAACACACCGGGCAATCTGGTGAGATTTTGATCGGAATAAATGGGGCGACCCGCGCTCACGACATTGCCTTTGGCATCGAAGGTCAATGTTCCCAGCGCCTTGGGTGTTAGGTCCCGCGTTGCGGTTTGGGCGGGCTTGCCATCAGGTGTTTGGGTGGATGCTGTCGTCTTAGGTGCGGACGGGTTTGCAACCGTTGGTTTGGCGGTCTCTGCTACCGTGGGCACGGCTTTACGAACTGACACGGCGTTGTTTGCGGTCGCATCCACCGTGTTCAGCGTAAGGTCATCGCTGTTGAGGGTTGGCTCGAGCGTTGTCTTCGGCTCGGTCTTCTTGGCCTGATCGACAGTCGAGGGCGTGGCCGGGTTTGCGTCCGCAGCGTTAGCCGATGCGGACGGTGCGGGCTTTTCCAGGCGCTTGGTGCCTCCCGCGACATCTTTTTTGGGTTGGCCTGCCGGCGCTTGCGAGGAGGTTTTGTCTTCCAACTCTTGAAAACGCAGTTCGTTGTCCTGCTGCATTTTTCTGATCTGCTCTTGCAGCTGCAACAGTTGGAACGTCAACTCCTCCAGCTTGCCATTAAGCCGCCGCACTTCATCTTCCAATTGAAGAACGCGCACGGCGGCGTCTCCCGATTGGGCGTGTGCGACGGATGGCATGGCAAAGGTGACTGCCACCATAATAAGCGCTGCTTTGACTGCCGAAAGAGTTGTAAAAAAGCGAGCCGTGTGTGCCATCATTGCCATGGGCGAAAGTCCGTGCCTGATATTCGTGAAATGCTTGAAAGGCGTGTGCACTCTTCGTTTTAACGCACCGGCCTAGCTGTTACCACCCGACAGAACCGTCACAGCGCGGCGGTTTTGCGACCAGCAGGAAATGTCGTTGCAGACGGCGACCGGGCGTTCCTTACCAAAGGAAATGGTTTTCATACGGCTTCGGGACACGCCGCGGGCTGCCAAGTAGTCCCGCGCAGCGGCGGCGCGCCGAGCACCGAGACCCAAATTGTATTCCCGCGTTCCGCGTTCGTCCGCGTGGCCCTCAATGGTGATCCGATAGCTGGCATAGCGTCCAAGCCAAGCGGCCTGTTTGTCGAGGGTTTGCCGGGCCTGCGCTGTCAGACTTGTGGAATCGGTGGTGAAAAAGATGCGGTCGCCCACATTGACTGTGAAGTCCCGCGACGTGCCGGGCTGGGCGCTCCCGGCCCCGCCGCCAATGCCCAACTGGTTCGCATTATCGGGCAGTGGTTTTTTCTTCGCACAGCCCGCAAGGGCCACCATCGCCACCAGCGGAACGACGATCGCGGCTTTAGAAAAACCCGAAAACGATACGCCCGATAGGGAAACGTTGGAAAACGGGCTTGAATGTGTGCTCGGGCGCATGGGACGCGATCCTGTTACTGGTGGTTGCAAACTACTTTTTTGCCAAGCGAATAGAATGAGACCAATTTTGGTCAGAATTTGATAACCAAAAGCCGTTAAGCGCAGCTCAAGAAACGCCGTTAACAAAGCGTAAATTAAACGGTGCTGGCCCATTGCTTATGAAGAGGGCTTTCCGGCTGCCGCTGGCATAAGCAAGGGAACTGCGGCGTTTGTGGGGCAGTGGGCCCGCGCTCCATAGTGCCGTTCGGTGTCTAACTGGTGTTGGCGCCCGAAACCTGCCCTGCCATCACGCACAGCAATTCAAACATCAGCGACGCGCCTACCCAGGCGGTGTTTCCCGATGGATCAAAGGGTGGGGAGACTTCGACAAGGTCCGCGCCGACGACATTGACGCCGTCGAGCCCACGCACAAGCTGTTGGGCCGTGAAACTGTTGGGTCCACCGATCTCCGGCGTACCGGTTCCCGGAGCATAGGCTGGATCAAGAAAATCAATGTCGAAGCTGACATAGGTTCTGCCCGTCCCCGCGATTGCGCGCGCCTTGTTCATGACCGCCTCTGGGCCCGTTTCCATGAGCTCTTCGACCATGATCATGGTCACCCCGTGCTTTTGGCCAAAGGTGATGTCATCCATGTCGTAGCGGGTGCCCCGCAGGCCAATTTGCACAACCCGGGATCCGTCCAGCAGGCCCTCTTCCAAGGCTCGGCGAAATGGCGTTCCGTGGTTGTAAGGCGTGCCGCCAAAATAGCCGTCATAGAGGTCGGTGTGGGCATCAAAGTGGATCATGCCCAAGGGGTCCTCCTTGCTCGCCAGCGCCCGCAAAATTGGCAGCGACGTCAGGTGATCGCCCCCGGCGGCCAGTGTCAACACATCGTCGGCGTGCAACGCCTTAAAAGCCTCGGTGATGTTGTCCATGCTGCCCAACAGGTCTGATGGGTTGATGGCAATATCGCCAACGTCAGCGCAATTGGCGATCTCAAACGGTCGGGTTTTGCTCACCGGGTGTTGGGCGCGGATCATTGTGGACAAATCACGCAACTGCCGCGGTCCATGGCGGGCCCCGGGCCGATTCGATGTTCCGGCATCCCACGGCACACCGACAATGGCGATGTCCATCTGATCATAAAGCGCGTGGCCTTTGGTGATGTTGGGAAGGCGCATGAAGGTTGGAATGCCCGCAAAACGGGGCATGTCGAAGCCCGAAACGGGGTGAAAGGCTTTGGAAAGGGTGTTCGGCAAGGTCGGCGATCCGGTTTCGGGTGTGTTCGCCACGGGATGATTAGATAGGCGGGGGTTTGCATCAAGCGGGCCAGGTGAGAAAAAGCGAGCCGAACACCCTTGCGCCTTGGCTGTGAATGTCTAGGCTCACGGAACCTTACCGTGCGTTTACGTTTTCAACTGGGACGCGGCGCGCGTGTTGGGCGGCTGCTGAAACGGTCGTTCGGAGTTTTGGGGATGCGTATGCAAGCAGGTGGTGTGATGGAAAAGGCCGACATTTTGGCCTCCCGCAAGCCTGTTTTGTCTGTGCAAGACCTTCGCACCATCTTTCGCAACGAAAATGGGGCTGTTCATGCCGTCAATGGCGTAAGTTTCGATTTGCGGCCCGGTGAGCTGCTCGGCGTCGTTGGTGAATCCGGCTCCGGTAAAAGCGTAACGATGATGACGCTTTTGAAACTGCTGCCCATGCCGCCGGCGGAAATCGTCTCGGGCGCGGTGCTGTATAAAGACGATGATCTTTTGTCTATTTCCCCCAGCGCGCTGCGCAAGCTGCGCGGCGGCGATATCGGCTTTATTTTCCAAGACCCCATGACCTCCCTGAACCCCGTGTTCACGGTGGGCTTTCAACTGGTGGAGCCGCTGCGCCAACACATGGGTTTGAGCAAGAAAGCGGCCCTCGATCGGGCGGCGGAACTGCTTGATCTTGTAGGCATCCCTGATTCTCGCAAACGCTTAAAGGACTATCCGCACCAATTTTCCGGCGGCATGCGCCAAAGGGTCATGATCGCCATTGCACTCGCCTGTGACCCCAAAGTGTTGATTGCCGATGAGCCCACAACAGCGCTGGATGTGACGGTTCAGGCGCAGATTATTGATCTGGTACGCGGCCTGCGGGAAAAGCTGGGGACGGCCATCGTCTGGATCACCCATGACTTGGGTGTTGTGGCCGGGATCGCCGACCGCGTGGCGGTGATGTATGGCGGACAGATTGTAGAGTATGCGGACGTCGCCGAGCTCTACCGTGATCCGCGCCACCCCTATACAAAAGCGCTGCTGCAAACCCTGCCCAAAGGCCATGGCAAGCGGGCAGAACGGTTGGTTAGCATTCCCGGTCAAGCGCCCAACCTGTCAAAGCCCTTGCAATCGTGCCCGTTTGCCCCGCGGTGTTCGGAAGTTCACGACCGTTGTTTGAGCGAAAACCCTGCCTTGTTTGACCTTGCAGGCGGGGCTGGCGACGACACCGTCAAGAAAGCCCGTTGCTGGCTTGAGGAGCCTGCGGATGGCTGACGCGGTGGCGGGGGACATCGGGGTGGGAAAGCCGGTCAACGATCGGCCTCCTATGGATGCTCCAAATGACGAGAGCGATGGCCCGCTCATCCGGGTGGATGATCTCAAAATTCATTTTCCCATCTATTCGGGCCTGCTGCGGCGGCAAACCGGTTCCGTGCGCGCTGTGGATGGCGTGACGTTTGATATCAAGCGGGGCGAGACGTTGGGCTTGGTTGGGGAATCGGGTTGCGGGAAGTCCACCACCGGTCGGGCCGTGCTGCGTCTTTATGATCCCACCGCCGGGAGCGTGCATTTTCAAGACACGGCGCTGGCTGATCTGTCGGATGAAGAGATGCGCGATATGCGCCCCAACATGCAGATGATCTTTCAGGACCCGCAGGCCTGTTTGAACCCGCGCATGACGGTGGGGGCGATCATCGGGGAGCCGTTTCAGGAACACACCGCGCTGTCGGCGGCTGAGCGAACGGAAAAGGTGAAAGAACTTCTCAATGCGGTGGGCATGAACCCGGATTTCGTCAACCGCTACCCCCACGAGTTTTCCGGCGGTCAGCGCCAACGCATCGGCATTGCGCGGGCCCTGGCCCTCGATCCCGATTTTATCGTCTGTGACGAACCGATAGCGGCTCTTGATGTTTCTATCCAAGCCCAGGTGGTAAACCTGTTGCAGGATTTGCAGGAGGCAAGGGGCCTGACATATCTGTTTATCAGCCACGACCTTTCCATGGTGCAGCACATCGCGGACCGGGTGGCCGTGATGTATCTGGGCAAAATCATGGAATTGGCGCCGGTCGATGTTCTCTACCAGCGGCCCGCGCACCCTTACACGAAGGCGCTGATGTCTGCCGTTCCCGTGGCGGACCCGACCATTGAAGCGAAGCGCGAACGCATTCTTCTGACCGGCGATGTGCCAAGCCCTTCAAAGCCCCCCGATGGGTGCGTGTTCTGCACGCGCTGCCCGATTGCCGAGAAAAAGTGCTTTACGGTTCCGCCCGATTGGCGTGAACTTGAAAGCGGACATTCCGTCGCTTGCCATTTGGCGGGTTAGACGGGTTGTGAAAGGGTGGTGGAACAGCGCTCCGTTTGACCGCCCCGACATTCCGATCCGGCCCTGCCGGGACGGGCCCCAAAACGACCGCTGGATAAACCGGCGGGTCCAACCTCGTGTGCGGTGGACTCCTCCTTCGCACCCAAACAGGGAGTATCCTATGAAACGTCTCTCGTCTTTGCTGATGGCAACGGTGGCCGCAGGCGCCTTTGTTACAACAGCTTATGCCGACGGCCATGAAGGCAAACGCGGCCGCGATGGCGAAGTCAAAATCATCTATTGGCAGGCCCCATCCATCCTGAACCCGTTCCTGTCGGGCGGAACCAAGGATGTTGAATCCGCCTCCATGATCGTTGAGCCCCTCGCGCGCTACAATGAAAAAGGCGAGTTGGTGCCGTGGCTGGTGGACAGTGTGCCGACCGTTGAAAATGGTGGCGTTTCGGCAGACCTGACCCAGATCACGTGGAAAATCACGCCGGGCATCAAGTGGTCCGACGGGACGCCGTTTACGTCTGAGGATGTCAAATTCACCTATGAGTATTGCACGGCCGAAGGCGGCGGTTGCGCGCAGGTGACGAAATTCGGCGGCGTAAAGTCGGTGGAAACACCCGATGCGACAACCGTTGTCGTGACCTTCGACAAGCCGACCCCGAACCCCTACGGCCCGTTTGTTGGCGGTGAATCGCCAATCCTGCAGAAGGCGCAATTCAAAGACTGCATGGGCGCCAAAGCTCCCGAATGCACGGAACAGAATTTCGGCCCCATCGGCACCGGCCCCTTCGTCGTTACTTCGTTCAAACCGAACGATGTGATCACCATGAAGGCCAATGAAAACTACCGTGTTGAGGGTAAGCCTGCGTTTGCAAGCGTGACCTTCAAAGGCGGTGGCGATGCGGCTGCCTCCGGCCGTGCTGTGATGGAAACCGGCGAATACGATTACGGCTGGAATCTTCAATTGGCGCCGGACGTGATCGCGCAAATGCAAAAAGGCGGCAAGGGCGTTCCGGTCGCAGGGTTTGGGCCACTGGTTGAGCGCATCATGCTGAACAACACCAACCCTGACCCGTCCCTTGGCCCGGATGAGCGCTCTGTCGTGCGCCCGCATCCGTTCCTTTCGGACCCTGCCGTTTATAAAGCCATGTCTATGGCCATCGACCGCAAACTGCTGGTGGAAGTGGGCTACGGCCAAGCCGGTAAAGTGACCTGTAACTGGGTGCCCGCACCGGCGGCGTTCAACTCCACCTCCATGACCTGCGATACCCAGGACATTGAAGGCGCCAAGAAGATGCTCGACGATGCCGGCATCGTGGATACGGATGGCGATGGCATTCGCGAGAAAAACGGTGTGCCGCTCAAAATCCTGTACCAGACGTCGACAAACGCTGTGCGTCAGGACTTCCAGGCGCTGATCAAGCAGTGGTGGACGGAAATCGGCATTGAAACGGAACTGCGCAACATCAGCGCCAGCGTGTTCTTTGGTGGTGACCCGGGTTCCCCGGACACGTTCCAGAAATTCTATGCAGATGTTGAAATGTACGCCAACACGTTCAACGGCACCGACCCGCAGTCCTATCTGGGCAACGGCCTTTGCGACAAAGCACCGTCTCCGAAATCGCAGTGGCAGGGTGAAAACATCTCCCGGTTCTGCATGCCGGAATATGATGCGCTCCACAAAGAGCTGACCCAAACTGCCGGTATCGAGAAACGTGCGGAAATCGCTAAAAAATTGAACGATATGATCGTTCAAAATGGCGGCATGATCCCGCTGGTGCACCGCGGTCGTCTTTCTGCCCACGCCAACACCTTGGGCGGCGTTGTGCTCAACGTCTGGGACAGCGAGCTGTGGAACGTCGCGGACTGGTACCGCAAAAAGTAAAACGCTGACGCGTCGGTTGGGGCGGCCTCTTTGGGGCGCCCCAACCGCCTTTCAATTTAGCCCATGTTTTTGGTTTTCTTTCCCCGATTGAGAGCACCTGCTGATGACCAACTATATCATCAGACGTTTGGCGACTTCGGTGCCTACGCTGCTGTTCATTGGGTTGGTGGTTTTCCTGCTGCTGGAGCTCGCCCCCGGCGATCCCATGGCGCAAGTGCCGCTAACCGTTCCTCCAGAGGTGAAGCAGCAAATGCGGGAGGCCCTCGGTCTTGGGGAACCCGTCTATATTCGCTTTTGGAAATGGCTGGTTCAGTTTTTTTGGATCGAACCGCTCAATCTGGTCGACTACGTGTTCGGTACGACGTTTGCCGAAGGGAAGTTGCGGGTAATCTCCTGGCAGACCCGCTCACCGGTGATGGAAATCGTTATCCAGCGCATGCCCCAGACCCTGTGGGTTGTGGGTGTCGCCTATTTGGTCGGCATTTTGATTGCCATGCCCATCGGCATTTATTCGGCCTACCGCCAATATTCGATGTTCGACAACGTCGGCACGTTCGTGACCATGGTGGGATTTTCCGTTCCGCCGTTTTTTTCCGGCGTGCTGGTGATTGTGATTTTCTCGGTCAACCTCGGCTGGTTTCCTTCGATCTATGACACCACCCATCAGGTCACAGACTGGGAGAGTTTGAAGGTTCAAATCAACCAGATGTTCCTGCCGGTCATGGTG
>JBCBCT010000039.1:0-25710 GCA_038530365.1 Pseudomonadota bacterium
TTGTTTCCGTATTGGAGCCCAACGGCGTTGAAGCGGATCATGGTCTGTCTTTGCTTATGTTGGGTGTTGGGTGTTGGTCTTCAGGGCGTTGGGATCGGTGGGCTCGTCTGGTGCTGACCTGTGGCGACAGACCCCGCGCGAATCACACCGTGGACGGTAAACCCGAAGGCCACCGTCTCAAACATGGCAGGCCGCTGGTCCCGGCGAGACCGAAGCGGCAGAGCGCGTCTTAACCTCTTGTTTGTCTATTTTGGCAATAACTCGTTTACCCATTGCCTTTGGCTTTTTTGAGCCTGCGCTTGGCCAATCTCAACTCGGCCAAACCCAACGCGGCCAAACCAAGCCAAATCAAGTTGGCGGTGGACCTATGACCTTTTTGTTCGCATCCCATCGACCAGGTTTTTCATGACAGTTGTTTGCCCCGCTTGTAACGCCAGGTTCCGTGATCCCCCCGCTGACGTTCTCCTCACACGCCCGTTGCAGTGCAGCGCGTGTGAGCATGAATGGGTTCGGTCGGACGTTCCAAGAATTACCCTTGATGCACCCTCCCTTGCCCCGGATATGCCGGATCTGATTGGCGACAACGCGCCCATCAAAACAGCGTTGCCGGTCTTGGTCCCTGGAGAAACCGTGCGTGATCATGCCGTCGATGTCGTTCCTGAAAGGAAACGACGCGCCGCAATTTTCGTGGACCGTGAAGTGCCGGCAAAGGCGCGGCGATCGTTTGCCAAGCCCCTGTTGGCGGTGTGTTGTTTGATGGTGGCTGCCGGTGCGCTGGCCCTTGTTGAGCGGGCCCGATTGATTGACCTGGTGCCCCAAAGCGCGCCGGTTTTTGCAGCCCTCGGCTTGCCTGCACCGTCCAATGGGCTGGCGCTTGCTGACATTCAGTCCACGCGCACCCAAAGCGATGGCATTCGCCGCCTGATTGTTCGGGGCAAAATCCAAAACCACGCCGAAACGTCCATGACCGTGCCGCCCATTCAATTGACCGTTCGCGGCGAGGGCGACACGGAGCTCTACGCCTGGACTGTGGCCGCCTCGCAAAAGAACCTCGCGCCGGGGAAAACCGGCCGCTTTACAGCAATTGCCGTTGACTATCCCGCCGATGCGGTGGACGTGGAAGTGGTTTTTGCACCGGATCGCGCGCAGATGGCAAAACCCTAGGGTCTGGCATCTTCAAGGCTGCGCGTTAGTGCTGACCGCGCGCCCTGTGTCGGTTCCGGCTGACAGCGGGCCGTTCAAACGGCGTGGAGCAAGAGGGTGGATCGTCCCGTGATTACCGTTCGTGGAAAACGCATCTCAACGCTGTTTTCAGCGGAGGAGATTGCCGCGCGCAATTTGGATATGGCGGAAAAGATCGCAGCCAAACCGCGCAAGGATCTGTTGGCGATTGCCGTTCTCAAAGGCTCTTTCATTTTCGCCGCCGATTTGATCCGTGCCATGCACCACCGTGGCCTCGCGCCGGAGGTGGAGTTCATCACCCTATCGAGCTATGGAACAGGGACCACCGGCGGCACGGTGCGGATTGTCAAAGACATTGATTCCGACGTTGCGGGCCGCGACATTCTTTTGATGGATGATATTTTGGAATCCGGTAACACGCTGCGTTTCGCCCGCGAGTTGATGGTGGAGCGTGGCGCGGCGAGTGTGGAAATCGCCGTTCTTCTTGACAAGCATTCCAAGCGCAAAGCGGATGTTGATGCCGACTATGTCGGCTTTGACTGTCCCGATCATTTCGTGGTCGGCTACGGCATGGACGTAGCCTATGCGTTTCGCGAATTGCCGTTTGTCGGTGTTGTGGAAGGTGACGCTTGATGGCCGGTGTTCGTGCAACGTTCGTCCACAGGTCGGACATTCACCGTTAAGGATTGATTAACTGTTTGGTTTCTAAGAGGAAGAGAACAAAACAGGGACGGAGAGTTTTTATGGCGCGTGTTCTGGTGGTGGAAGATGACAGTGCCGTTCGCGCCTTCGTGCGCCGCGCCCTGGAAATGGATCGCCATGAGGTGGTCGAGGCCGAAGATGGCGAAGAAGGCTTTGACACGCTCCAAAATGCCAACGGTGCCTTCGATCTTCTTCTTAGTGATATCAAAATGCCGTTCATGGATGGCATCGAACTGGCGCGTTTGAGCAGCCAACATTTCCCTGACCTGCCGGTTCTTTTGATGACGGGCTATGCGGATCAGCGCGAACGGGTGGAAGCAAGCAGCACGGTGGTGGATGTGGTGTCCAAGCCCTTCCCGCTTAAGACAATTCGTAAAGCAGTTCTCGCCGCGCTCAGTCCCCATGGATGCCATGATCTGTCGGGCGCGCTGCCGCCGATTCGAAAGACAGCGTTGTATTGAGAACGGACGACCTCACACGTCGCGGGTGAACAGGGAATTGAGCGGTGTGATCTTGTTTTCGCGGTAGCCTTTTTCACGCAGCTGGGTGGCAATATCGATTTCCCACAAATGCTGATGCTCCATCTCCATCAGGATCGCGGTGGGGAGCAGCGCGTCGTCCGCCGTGCTGAGGAAGGGCCCAAGGGCGCGGTCTTCAAACCCTTCAATATCGATTTTCAACACATCAATGTGGGCGATGGCGCGCTCTGCCAAGACATCCAAAAGGGGTCGAACGGGAACGGTCACAGCGTGTTTTGGGTTTGATGTTCCAGCCTTCAGCATGGAGGTTTGGCCGATATTGCTTCCGCCGTCGGACCACAAGGACAGGCTCGTCTCTTCACGGGCAACGCCGCAGTTTAATATGTTCTGGGTTGGAAGCCCGTTAGCTGTGACGTTGAAAAGCAGTTTTTCGAAGGTGCGCGGGTGCGGCTCAAAGGCCAGCAGGGTGATGTTGTCGGCCCCATGGCGGCCGGCAAAAATCGTGTAGGTCCCGACATTTGCGCCGATATCGACGAAGACCATGGTTGATCCGGTATCTGGCGCCAGCCGGGGCACGCCCCTTGCCCTCAGGTGAGGCAGGATCGCACGGTGTTCCTTGGCCTCCGGCAGCGTTTTGCGACTGCAGATCACCCGGTCACAGTGGTTTTCGGCGGGGTACAGGCGCAGTTTGAGGGTTTCGTGGTGGACGTCAAAGGGGCCAGGAAGACGGCGGGCGAAGCGCTTTCGCAACCAGCGCCGCCGCGCAGGACCCCACGGTTTCCAGTCGCAAAAAGCCCAAACAAGGCGTGACCAGAGGTCAAACTTTCGGATGCCAAACGGTGTTTGCGTGTCGAGGGGCGGCGGGGTTGGCATTGCGTGGTCCCTCTATCGTCTCATGGCTACCGTCCACCGTCGGCGGGGGCCTTGCCGGCGGTGGCGGCCTCTTCGGCGTCGATCACGCTGCGCGCCGCGGCGGAGACCGCTTTCTTTTCCCCTTCGTCGAGCTGTTCCACCTTCTTGTCGGCCAGGCGAACGGTGACTTCCTTATGGGCGAACTGAATGCCTTCGCGGGCAAACAGTTCCTGAATGCTCTCGTAAACCACCTTACGGGTGACGAATTGTTCGCCCGGCTTGGTCATGAATTTAACGCGGATGATCATCGCTGAATCTTCCATGCGATAAACGCCTTGGGACTTCAGCGGCTGCATGAAAGTGTGGCCCACCTGCGGGTGTTCTAGGAGTTGTTGTCCCAGTTTTTTGATCAGTTTGCGCACCCGTTCAACGTCGGTGTCATAGGTGACCCGAAGCGGCAGCTTCATCAAAACCCAATCACGGCTGTAATTGGTGAGTTGTTTGATCTCGCCAAAGGGCAGGGTGTGCAGCGCGCCCAGGTGATGGCGCAGTTGGAACGAGCGGATGGAGATTTTTTCAACCGTTCCCCGAATGCCCTCGATCTCGAGATATTCCCCTTTGCGAAACGCATCATCCATTAAGAAAAACGCGCCGGAAAAAATATCCCGGATGAGGGTTTGGGCACCAAAACCCACCGCAATACCAACGACACCGGCACCGGCGAAAATGGGGGCGATGTCCACGCCAAGGCGGGACAGGATCACCATGCCCGCTACGAAAAAAATGACCGTCACTAGGGCATAGCGCATGATCGGCAGGAGCGTGGCCATACGGGTTGCACCGGCGCCGCCACCTTCACCGCCGATTTCCTCTTCATTTGCCTCTGGAACACCGCCTTCCTCTTCCAGCCGTCGATCGACAAAGATGGAAACCGCGCGGTAGGCAATCCAGCACAGGACGGCGGACAATACGACGTCAAGGCCGATGGACCAGATACCATTTTCGCTTCGACCCGGTATGTTCAGAACGTGCCCCAACTGACCAAGCGCAATCATGGCGATGATGGCCAAGGCCGCGCTTTCAAAAAACCCGCGGAAGATCGGTTGATATTCAAACTGCACGGGGCTTTGGGCCGTGGTCATGTCCTCACCGGCTTCCGTGTCGACCATGGCCCTTTCGGCATCCTGCCTTTCGCGTTCCTCAGCGACCTTTGCGTAAAACAAGCGCTCCCGACGATTGTAGAGCGATTGGATGAGCAGAAGGACGAGGCCGTAGGAGATGAGGGCGACATAGGCGATAACAAACGGCCCGGCGATGACGCCGCCTGCGTCTGGAATAAGAAGCGCGACGCGGTAGACGAACATCATAAAGGCCAGGGCGCCATAGGCGAGCAGCAGGGGCGGTGCCGCCATGGCAAGGCCACGACGCAAGGGGTAGAAGGCACCGGTTGTGTCCCGCGGGGTAAAGGCGCGCTGAAGCGAACTCCAATGGCGCAGCGTGAGATAGCTCAAGGCGAGGATCGTGATGGCCGCGATGATGATGTACAGAAGTTGAGAATTGGCCAGCGTTAGCGCGCCATTGCCAGCGAAGGTTCCATCGGGGGAGCGGAAGCCAATTCCCACCAAAAAACGTCCGAGGGACACAAAGATCACGACCCCGATCACCAGCATCCACCAATCGCGGTGCATGGCGCTGGCTTCCTCATCCGTAAGGTTCAGCAGGCGGTATTTGGGCGCGTCATAGGCCATGAGGTTCCACGAAACGCCGTAACGAAGGAGCCGGTAGACGCTCCAACCGGTAATGATCTCAAAAATCAGTCTGCGGGCGGCCGTTGTTCCAGGGTCGAAGGCTACGGCAAAAAGCGTTGCCACCAAGAAATAAATCACGGTGATGAAAACCGCGATCGCGACGCGTAACAGCAGGAATCGCGCTTTGTCGGCGGTGGTTTGTGGGTCTGGAAGGGGTGGCCGTCGGCGAAAATAGGCCGCCAACATTTTGGTCACCGGACGCGTCGCAAGCCAGGCCAGAACCAGCCCGCCGATGGCGATGGCTGCCGCCCAAAGCGCCCAGACAAACGATCCATTTGGGCCCTCTTTGTTGATGGTCGCTTTGATGTTGGGCCACAGCGTGGAGGCGGATTGGACGATCGTGCGCACTTTTGCGCGCACTTCCAACGCGTGGTCCGTGCTCATACGGTTTGTGTCGGCGGGCTGTGCGGTCTTGCCCGGGGTGACCATGATGACGGTGGAGCCGTTTTTGCGGGCCTCGTCGAGCAACAATTCCATGGCCTTGGGATCGGGTTTGTCACCACCGCCGGACAGGCCGGGCACTTGCCCAAACGCGGATTGGGTGGGGCCCACGAGCAACAGGCTCAAGAGCAACAGGATGATGGCCAGAAGGGCCATGAAACGGTGGAACGAGGTGTGGCTAAAGGGGGAGGTCCTTAACGCGCCGCCCGCACGACGTGGTGTGGTGCCGTTTTTCTCAATCGTCGTTGGGGCCAGCATGCGGGCGAGCCGTCTTGTTGGCATTTGCTCCGGAATAGCTGTTTCGGCGATCATAGTTTTCTCCCTCGGCCTCTCGCTCGGCCTTTTCTGGGCCTTGCCTTGTGCCCCTCCGCGCGCTTCGGGCGTTTTGCGCCCAAGCAAACATGGCCCAGTTGCGAGGGGTGCCCGTCCAGACTGTCGCACTTTTTGGGCCGCAATTCTACGGTGGTCACTCTTATTCCGGGGTGATCAGGCGCTATGGAAGACCGCTGCATTCCCTTAGGTCATGCGCCACGGCGCACCGCGCCGTTTGACCATGGATGCTGAAAAAACCGTCGCAAAATTGCCCACCGACGGAAAAATGCTCCCTTGGCGGTCTTAACGCCATCGCGCTTTCGTGTAGGGTACGTGAAATAAGGAAGCTCGGCGAACGGCGGCTCGCACGGGTTTTGGGGAGATTGAAAAGCCGTGGAACATGGTGTGTCGGGGCAAAACAAAGGCGCTCGTCGAGACGACGAACCCGGTGCTGGTGTATTAGAGGCTGCCCACGCTGCTGGCTCTGGAGTCGTCCCGTCCTTACCGCTTGGCACAAAAGCTAATAGCGCATCCGTCACCGGAAAAGACCGTCCGGTTCGCCCCTACACCCATGACATCATCCGCATCGATGATCTTTGCATCGCCATTGATATCAAAGGGGGTGCTTTGGAGGTTGTGCGGGGAACCTCGTTTCGCATTCCGGCGGGCAAGACCGTGGCGTTGGTCGGGGAGTCCGGCTCGGGAAAATCGATCCTCGCCCAGTCCATCCTCGGTATCCTTCCCAAGGTTGCAACCATAACATCGGGTTCGATCTGGTATCAGGAGAGGCCGGAAGACACCCCTCTCGATCTTGCGCCGCTGATGGATTCAAGCCCTGAACGGGTCGCGCTGCGTGGCGGCAAGATTTCGATCATCTTTCAGGAGCCCATGACGTCACTGTCGCCGCTCCACACCATCGGTAACCAAATTGGTGAGGCGCTGGAACTCCACCGCGATGTGCGCGGAGCCGAGGTGGAAGAAACCGTGGTAAAAATGCTCGAAATGGTGGGTTTTCCAAACCCCCCGGCGGCGTTTTCCATGTATCCGATGGAATTGTCCGGCGGGCTGCGGCAGCGGGCGATGATCGCGATGGCTCTGGTGTGCCATCCGGCGCTGCTGATTGCCGATGAGCCAACGACCGCACTTGATGTCTCGATGCAGGCAAAAATTCTGGCGCTTCTGAACGACCTTCAAGACCGTATCGGGATGGCGGTTTTGCTCATCACCCACGATCTTGGCGTGGTGGCCAACATGGCTGATGAAGTGGTGGTGATGTATCACGGCCAGATCATGGAAGCGGGGCCGGTGGAGGCGATTTTCCGAAACCCGCAGCATGATTATCTGAAGGCGTTGCTCCACGCGGTGCCCAGTCTTTCGATGCCCTATGATGAAAAGCTGCAATCGTTGCGGGATATCGACCACGAAATTCCGCCGTCGATGCAAAAGATGATTGAACTTCACAAAGCCCATGAAGACGAGGTGCTTTTAGAAGTGCGCAACCTGCGCAAGACGTTTGTTGCCAAGAAAAACAAGGGCTGGTTCGGCAAGGAGCAAACGCTTGTTCGTGCTGTTGATGACATTAGTTTTGACGTGCGCCGCGGGGAGTGTTTCGGCCTTGTGGGGGAGTCCGGTTGCGGCAAGACGACGACGCTGAAAATGCTCGTGCGCGCTTTGACCCCCGATGGTGGCTCGATCACCTGGCACGATGATCAAGGCGCGACGGATCTTTTGGATTTGAAGGGGAGCGCCCTTAAGGCTTTCCGGCGCAAGATCCAGATGGTGTTCCAGGACCCGTTTTCCTCCCTCTCGCCACGTTCAACGGTGCTCAATATTTTGAAAGAGCCGATGGAAGTGCATGGCCTGGGCACCGCCCGGGAACAGAAGGAATATGCGCAACAGTTGATGCGTCTTGTAGGATTGCAGCCGACATATTTGGGCCGATACCCCCATTCGTTTTCCGGTGGTCAACGGCAACGCATTGGCATTGGGCGGGCGCTGGCGCTTCGGCCCGATCTTCTGGTGTGCGATGAGCCTGTGTCTGCGCTCGATGTGTCGGTGCAGGCGCAGGTGTTGAACTTGCTCAAACAATTGCAGGACGATTTAGGGCTGACCTACATTTTCATCTCCCACAACCTGGCGGTGATCCGATACATCGCCGATCGGATCGGGGTGATGTTTAAGGGGCAGCTTTTGGAGTTGGCGAGCCGCGAAGAGCTGTTTGAAAACCCTATCCACCCTTACACGAAAGCGCTTCTGCAGGTTGTGCCCCATGCCGACCTCGACCACCCATTGGATTTTGATCGCATCAATCGGGACATGAATGCGGAGGGCCTGGGCTGGGGCGAAGCGTTTTTGACGCAAAGTGACGGCAGCGACATGGTGATGTTGGATATCAATGCCAACCATCGGGTGCGGGTGCGCAACGATGTGGCAGCTGGAGATCTGGGCGTGGCTGCATGAGTAGGTGCAGATCGCGGTGAAATTTGTAGGGGAATAGGGTTTCGGCCCGTCTGGAAACTGGATGGACGTTTTGCCGGAATTCTTAAGTGAGAGGGACTGTGAGAGATGTTTGACCAATTGAAGGGTTTTGGGGTCGCCCGGCTGGGTTTTATGAATGCGAGACGGGCAGCCATTGCAGCGTTTGCGCTCGGGTTTTTTGCAAGTGGTCTTACGCCTGACACGGCCCATGCCGGCGCGCCGGAGGAACCGCGGGTTCTTGATTTTGCAGCGTCCGAAAAGACCGTTGGCAAGCGTGGTGGCAAGCTCGAACTGCTCATGGCTAAGCCTAAAGACATCCGCATGATGACCGTCTACGGCGGTGCGCGGCTGATGGCGTATGATGAAGATTTCCAGCTTCAGCCGGATATTTTGAAAAAGGTGGACAATGAGGGCAACAAAGTCTTCACGTTGCACCTGCGCAAGGGCCACAAATGGTCTGATGGCGCGCCATTCACCACGGCGGATTTTCGCTATTGGTGGGAGGATGTTGCCCAAAACAAGACGCTCAACCGCTCCGGTTTGCCAAGCCAGATGCTGGTTGATGGCAAGCCGCCCAAGGTGGAGTTTATCGATGAATTGACCGTCCGGTACGCCTGGGACGCGCCCAACCCCATGTTCTTGACGGCATTGGCGGCGGCGCGCCCGATGTACATCTACATGCCCGCCCATTACATGAAGCAATTCCATGAGCGCTACGCCGATGCTGCCAAACTTGCAGCGATGATAACATCGGAGCGGGTTCAGGCCTGGAGCAATCTGCACCAACGGTTTGGCCGCCAATATCGCCCGGAAAATCCCGATCTGCCGACGCTCCAGCCGTGGCGTAACACCACGAAACTGCCCTCAGAGCGGATCATTTTCAAACGCAACGAACACTACCACCGCGTTGATCCCAATGGGACGCAACTGCCTTATCTCGATGAGATGATCGTCAATATCGCATCGTCTTCCATCATTGCAGCGAAAGCGGGAACGGGAGAAACGGACCTGCAGGGGCGCTACATTCGGTTTGATAACTACGCCTTCTTGAAGCGCGGTGCAGAGGAAAACGGATACAAGGTTTTGCTTTGGCCATCGGGCCGTGGTTCTGAGATGGTGCTTTTGCCAAACATGAACGCCAAAGACGACGGCTATCGCAAAGCCTTTCAGGATGCACGGGTGCGCCGTGCGCTGTCGATGGCCATTGATCGCAAAGAGATTAACGAGACCATCTTCTTTGGTCTGGCCCGGGAAACAGCCAATTCCGTTCTGCCGTCGAGCCCGTTGTATAAAGACGAATTTGCCAATGCCTTTGCATTCCGCGATGTCGAGAAGGCTAATGCGCTTTTGGACGATGCCGGATTTGACAAACGCAACGATGCCGGCGTGCGCTTGATGCCCGATGGGCGGCCGTTTCAGATTATCGTGGAAACCGCCGGGGAAAGCAGCCAGGAAACTGATATCCTTCAATTGGTGACGGACCACTGGAAGGCCATCGGCGTTGAGTTGTTTGTGAAGCCGTCCCAACGCGATATTTTGCGCGGACGGGTAAAAAATGGCGAAACGGTCATGTCGACTTGGCAGGGCCTGAACCGGGGTCTTGCCACACCTGAAATGAGCCCTGAGGAATTGGCCCCGGTTTCCTCGGTGCAGGCGCAATGGCCGCGTTGGGGTCAGTATTTTGAAACCAAGGGTGCCGCCGGCGAGGCGCCAAGCCTGGAAAGCGTGCGCAAGCTCGCGGGCCTCTATAAACAATGGCGCACCGCGACAGACTACGATGCCCAAAGCAAGGTGTGGAACGATATGTTGTCGATCTTCACCCAAGAGGTATTCACCATTGGCATCGTCTCCGGTGGTTTGCAGCCCATCGTGGTCAACAACAAACTGAAAAACGTACCCGAGGAAGGCGTGTGGTCGTTTGAACCGACGCTTTATTTTGGGGCGTACATGCCGGACACGTTTTGGCTGGATCAATAGCCGCAGTCTTTGAAAGAGACGGCGGTGGCTGATTTGAGACGGGTTGGCCGCCGGCGTTGGAAAACGGACTTGGGAGTGGGCCGGGTGATGAAGGGAACGAGGACGCTGTGATCCGCTATATTGCCTACCGCACGGTCGTGATGATCCCGACGCTCATTCTTGCGAGCCTCGTGATTTTCACCATCATCCAACTGCCCCCCGGGGATTATGTGGAGACCTATATCGGGGAATTGCTAGCTGCCGGTGAAACCGTGGACCTCGCGCGCGTCGAATACCTGCGGCAGGAATACGGCCTCGATCAACCGATGTGGCAGCGTTATCTGCTGTGGATCACCAATTTTGTCCAAGGGGATTTCGGGTATTCGTTTGAGCACCAAAGACCTGTGTCAGATGTGGTGGGCAACCGCATTTGGCTGACCATTTTGGTGAGCTTCTTCACGATCATCCTGACCTGGGTGATTGCGTTTCCCATCGGGATTTACTCCGCCACCCACCAATATTCCTGGGGTGACTATGGCCTCACGTTTCTTGGTCTGCTGGGCATGGCCACGCCGAACTTTCTTCTCGCGCTGGTGATGATGTATCTGGCCAAGAGCTATTTTGGTGTCTCCATCGGAGGGTTGATGGACAAGGAGTTCGTCGATCAGCCGATGAGCTGGCCAAAATTCTGGTCGATTATGGAGCATCTCATCGTGCCCACCATCGTGATCGGCACGGCGGGGACGGCGGCGATGATCCGTCGGCTTCGGGCCAACCTGCTGGATGAACTGCAAAAGCAATATGTGACGACCGCACGGGCGAAGGGCGTTCGCCCGTTTAAGGCTCTGGTCAAATATCCGCTGCGCATGTCGCTCAACTTTTTCGTGGCCGATATCGGCTCCTTGCTCCCTGCCATTATTTCTGGGGCGGAGATCGTTGCCATCGTGCTCTCGCTTCAGACGACGGGGCCGCTTTTGATCGCCGCCTTGCAGAGCCAGGATATGTATCTGGCCGGTTCCTTCTTGATGTTGTTGGCAACGTTGACGGTAATCGGCGTTCTTCTGTCCGACATTGCGCTGGGCTTCCTTGATCCGCGCATTCGTTTGACCGGAGGGGCATCCAAATGAGCGAAACCCCCGTGCACGATAAAAACGTAAGCCGGTCCGAAACGCGGGATGGTGCAGCACCCTTGGCGGCAAGCCCGCTGCCGGCTCAGGGGACAGAAGCGCTGCCGCATTTTGTTTCCAGCGAGCCCTTCGATTTGCGTTCCGTTGAGAAGCTCACGCCGGAACAAGAGAAGATCTATTTCGCCTCACAGCTGACGCTGATGTGGTGGAAGTTCAAGAAACATCGGGTGGCCGTTTGGAGCGGCGTTTTTCTCCTGCTGCTTTACAGTTCGATTTTCATCAGCGAATTCCTGTCGCCGTGGAATTACCAAACCCGCAACTCGCAACACATTTATGTGCCACCTCAGAGCATCCACCTGTTCCACGAAGGCGCGTTCATCGGCCCCTTTGTCTATGATCTGAAGCGCAAGTTGAACTTGGAGACTATGCAGCGGGAATACTCCCCCGACACGACAAAGCCGCTCAAGCTGTCGTTCTTCTGCAATGGCGATCCCTACACGTGGTTTGGCCTCATACCTTCGGACAACCATCTTGTTTGCGCGCCGAAGGGTGCTCCGTTTTACCTTTTGGGAACCGATCGCTTGGGCCGTGATCTGTTGTCGCGAATCATCCAAGGCGCGCGTATCTCGCTGACCATTGGCCTGATTGGCATCACGGTGTCCTTTGTGTTGGGCATCGTGATTGGCGGTCTGGCGGGGTACTACGGCGGCTGGGTCGACATGGTGGTTCAGCGCATCATTGAAGTGTTGCAGTCGATCCCCACCATTCCGTTGTGGCTGACGCTTTCGGCGATCATGCCGGTGTCGTGGAGCCCCATTCTGGTCTATTTCGGGATAACCGTGATCCTTGGCCTGTTGGATTGGACCGGTTTGGCGCGTGCGGTGCGCTCTAAGCTGTTATCGCTGCGTGAGGAAGAATACGTTTTGGCTGCACAATTGGTGGGGGCCAATCCGTCCCGCATCATCGGACGGCATCTCGTTCCTGGTTTTATGAGCCATCTCATTGCCTCGGCCACGATCACAATTCCCACGATGATCCTTGGGGAAACAGCCCTCTCATTTTTGGGCCTGGGATTGCGCGAACCGATCACGTCCTGGGGCGTTCTCCTCAATGAAGCGCAGAACATCGATGCCGTGGCCATTACGCCTTGGCTGATGTTGCCGGTGGTGCCTGTGATTTTCGTCATCATCGCCTTTAATTTCCTGGGCGATGGTCTGCGAGACGCCGCTGATCCCTACAAATAAGCGCGGCCACGATCCTGTGGTCGCTGTGACGTCAGCGTGGACTTCAGCTCGAGGGCGTCTCAAACTGTGGTTGATCCTATGCGGCCTGGTTTTGGCCTTCAAACAGGGCGTGCATCGCACTGGCCGAGCCAAACAATTGCCGCCGTTCCAGATAGGTTGAGCGGAAAAAGGGGTAGCGGGTGTCCAGATGGTCGTGGATGTCCGGCACACTGCTGATCATCAATTGCACGTCCATGTTCAGCCCCTCATAAAACACCGGTGGCCCAATAACGTGGGAGCGAAACAGCCGCTTGTAGAACGTAGCATGCTGGCGCTTCACGAGGGACAGGCACTGGTCCGCACCAAAGTGCAAACAGGCCATGATTGGCACACGCATGGTGAGATAAGGCAGTTCGGGGAACTGCGCGACGGAGCGTGGATCAATGACCAAGCGTGTCGGATCAACCAGCAATTGACGCTTCGCCAGATAGGGGGCCAGCGTCTCCCCGTGGGTCATCATGCTGGGGGTGTGTTGTGTGTTGGCGGACAGATAACTTAAGCGCAGCGTGCTGGCGAGACGCCCGGCAATATAGATGCCAAATATCTGGGTGTACGGCTCCAGATCGAAAGCGTCGGTTGATCGACGCGTATCATTTTTCGGAATGCTTCCGCCCGCACTGTAGCCGTCATAACGCAAACGGTACACGTTATCACGATCTTCTGGATCGGTGATGAGCCTGTATTCTACAACCGGCATCAATGCCTGCATCCGATCTACAATCGGATGCAAGGTCCCTGCATTCCCCATACCGCGCCCCTGACGATATTATTGGCCGAAGTCGACCAATGCTCTCTCCCGATCACAGTGTAGTGAATTATCGTTTTGCGTCAAACGGCCTCTATAAAGGCCTTTGATCATTATGCTGCGCGCTTTGACGCAGATGGTATTTTAGCAAGCATCTGTTTCATGGCGTCGGATTGATCGGCAAACAGCGTGTCCGTTTGGATGGAATCCAGGGGCATGCTGAAATAATAGCCCTGGATCAGATCGATTTGGGCATTCGCCATGAGGCGCCGCAATTCCATTTCGGTTTCCACCCCTTCGACCACCACTGTCAGATCAAGACCGTGGCCAAGAGCGGCGATGCCGGTGATCAACAGTTGGAGCTTGGGATCCTGGTTCACGCCGGTGACGAAACTGCGATCGATTTTCACCTTATCGAGGGGCAGCTTGCTCATGTAGCTTAGGCTGGAATATCCGGTTCCAAAGTCATCGAGCGCCACACGAACGCCGAGCGCCTTGACGGCATTCAACTGCTCCACCGCCGCTTCGACGTCGTTGAGCATCAAGGTTTCGGTGACTTCGATTTCAAGCCGCGCCGGATTGAGCCCACTGCTGTCCAAGGCGTCGCGGATGACGCTGACAAGCCGACCTTTGCGGAATTGTGCTGCTGACAAATTGACCGCGACAGCCGCGTCTCCCGGCCACGACGCGCAGGTATGGCAGGCGGTTTTGATGACCCAATCGCCCAACTCGTCCATCAGGTTCATGTCTTCGATGAGGGGCAGAAACTGGCTGGGTGAAACGCGCCCAAGTTGTGGATCATTCCAACGAACGAGCGCTTCGCACAACGCAACTTTCTTGTTTTTCAGATCGACGATGGGTTGGTAATGCAACTCAAACGCCTCGTTATCCAAAGCCGTTCGTATGGCGTCTTCCATCTGACGCTGGGTTTCCAACTGCTTGCCGATCTGCTCGTCAAACACCATCCATGCCTCATCCTCGCTGGCTTTTGCAGCGGCCAGGGCGACGTTGGCTTGTTTGATAAGGCCATCGGCATGGCTGTCATGGTCGGAAAGCGCGATGCCGATTTTTGACGATAGAGTGATGGAATGGCCGCGGATCACGATGGGCTCACTAATCGTGTCGAGGAGTTTGTCCGCCACGTGTCGCGCTTCATCGAGCCCATATTTGCTGCGCAGCACCACCATAAATTCATCGCTGCTGAAGCGGGCGCACAGGGCTTTGGGATCGACGACCCGGGAGATGCGCTGGGCAATTTCGCACAGGATCAGGTCAGCCGTTTGCGGTCCCGTCATGTCACTGATTTTCTTGAATTTCAAAAGATCCACAATCAGCACCGCGCAGGTTTTGGCTGCGGGGCATGTTTGCAATTCGGAACTCAAAAGCGTTGTCACATAGCTGCGGTTGATCAGACCCGTCAGGCGGTCATAACGCGTCATGTGTTCGATGCGGCTTTCGGCGGCCACTTCTTTTGTGATGTCTTCAAAGGTTCCAATGAAGCCGCCTTTGTCCATACGCGATGCATGGAAACGCACCACGCGTTTCTTATCATGGCCCAGGTGCAGGGTTTGGTTGAAACTGCGTTCCGTGCTGTTTTTCAACCAACTGCGAAGGGTCTGGATTTCCGCTTGGTCAACGTTTCCGGTTTGCTGCAGGAGTGTCAACATGCGGTCGGTGGTGGTGCCTTGCAGCGATCGTGCGGTGCGTTGGGTCATTTGTTGGATATGCCCGTTGGAGACCTCCAAAGAACCGTCTGCGTCAAACATGACGACGCCTTGAGGAATGTTTTCAAGGGCTGTGTGCATGTTGTTGGCGATGTGCTCCGCCCGCTGTCGTTCCGCAATGGTATTGAGCAGCACCCGGCGTTGAACCTGCGCGATGCGTTGCAAGCTAATCATGAACGGGATGAGCAACACACCAAGCACGGCGTACTCGTCGCCGGTGATATAGAGACCCGCCACCATGGGTACGACCATGGAGATCAACTGAAAGTTGACTAATCGGGGGAGTGCCGAACTTCGCGTGCAAATGCCCACGATGTTGGCAAATGTGACGACAACGCTGACAAAGCGAGGGAACGGATCGCCGGGCAAAGCGGCTAAAAAGCACCAGGCACCTAGCAGGCTTGTGCAGGCGATGGCACCGATACTAAAACTGATGTCCCATTTCCTGATCTGCTGAGCAGACAGCTTTGCTGGATCATGAAGGGCTGCAAATTTGCGGCCCTGCACAAAACGTCCGACGCCAACGACCAGGGTCGCAAAGGCGATCAGCCAAATGATCAGCGAATCCAGATGATGCGCTGTCATGGCCATGGCGGCTGCAGACGCAATCGCACCGGTCAGGATCGTTTTGTTTTCGCTGAACAAGGAGATGACCAGAGATCGGTAGACTTCCTCTCGGTCTTGCACCCTGCTGCTGCTTGGCATGCTCATTTTTCCGTTTTCCCGCCCCAGGAATTGAAAAATAGACCCTATCGTGGACCGGGCCCCTTTTCGGTAAATTCAAATCATCCAATTGATCTTGTGGTGAACACACCGTTAAGGCAGGTAGCCGAACACCGGCACCATTCCGTCGCGGGCTCCATCGATGCCCGCATGGAAGCTCGCTTGGTAGCCCGTATGAAACATTGGGAGACACCCATGAACATCGCGATGATTGGCACCGGCTATGTCGGTCTCGTTAGCGGCGCGTGTCTGGCAAAAATCGGTCACCATGTGATCTGCGTGGACCGGGAGTCGGCGAAGATCGACGCGCTGTTGCGGGGCGAAATTCCGATTTACGAGCCCGATCTCGACAGCCTCGTGACGGAGGCCCACGGTGACGGACGGTTGGCGTTTACGACGGATCTGGATGATGCAGTGGATCGCAGCGACATCATCTTTTTGGCCGTTGGCACGCCTCCGGCCGGGGATGGGCGTTCAGACCTCAGCCAGGTGGAAGCGGCGGCAAAGCAAATCGCCAAAAGCGCCACGCAATCCAAGATTGTTGTTGTCAAATCCACGGTTCCTGTGGGGACGTGTCGACGTGTCGGGCGCATACTCGCCAAGCATGGCGGCGGCGTGGACTTCAAAGTCGCCTCCAACCCGGAATTTTTGCGCGAGGGTGCGGCCATTGCCGACTTCATGGAGCCGGACCGCATCGTCATCGGCACCAATGATGCCGCGTGTGAACGGGTGATGCGCGAAATCTACGCATATTTTGATGATCAGGACGTGCCGATGGTGTCGGCATCCTTGGAAACCTCAGAGCTGATTAAATACTCAGCCAACGCGTTTCTGGCCACCAAGGTTGCGTTCATCAATGAGATGGCAAACCTGTGCGATGCGACGGGGGCTGATATTGAAGCTCTGTCGGAAGGCATCGGTCTGGATCAGCGCATCGGAAAGGCGTTTTTGAAGCCCGGCCCTGGCTACGGTGGATCATGCTTCCCAAAAGACACGTTGGCACTGACAATTCTGGCTCAGGAAGCGGATTGCCCGGTTCGGATTGTCGAATCGGTGGTGGATTCAAACTCCTTTCACATCCGGCGTTTGGGGCGTCGCATTGCGGAATTTTGTGCCGACAGTTGGGGTGTGGAGCGCACGCTGCCCCTTCTCAACCGGCGTATCGGCGTGCTGGGGCTCGCCTTTAAAGCCAACACCGACGACATCCGGTCCGCAGCCTCCACCGTCATCGTTCCCTTGCTCATCAAGCAGGGGGCGGAGGTGATCGGCTATGATCCCGAGGCGGGGGCGGCAGCAGGGGCGGCGATCCAGCATCTGGAAGTCGCCGGTAGTATGGATGAGGCGATGAAGGATGTGGACGCCGTGCTCGTGCTGACGGAATGGGACGAGATCCGTGAAATCGATTGGGCGAGCAAAAAAGCGCATATGAAATCGCCGGTGGTAGTCGATTTTCGCAACCTTTACGATACCGAGGCTATGGCTGCGCTGGGTTTTAGCTATGCCTCGCTGGGACGTCCGGTCGTACAGGCGGTGCGGTAGCTGGACCTGCGACAGCTCTGCCGTCCCATTTCACACTGGCCTTTGGGCAGAGTCTTTCAAAAAAAGCAAACATACCCCTGCGACATTCGGGATTGCGGGGCGCATTGTGCGAAGTTAGGGTGATCGCGAGGGGCTGAAGGGGAATTGCGCAGCCATGGACCGCCTAAACGACGCCCGCATTCTCATGTACAGCCATGACACGTTCGGGCTCGGTCATCTTCGCCGCTGTCGCACCATCGCCCACGCGTTGGTGGACCGGTATAAAGGCCTGGGCGTTCTTATCATATCCGGCTCTCAGATTGCCGGGGCCTTTGACTTCAAGGCGCGTGTAGACTTCGTAAAAATTCCAAGCGTTATCAAGTTGTACTCCGGCGAATACACGTCCATCAGCGAGCATATCGATATTGGCGACACGCTGGCCATGCGCGAAGCGCTGATCCTGCACACGGCAAAGCTGTTTCGGCCCAATATTTTCATTGCCGATAAAGAACCTCTTGGCCTTCGCGGGGAGATCGGGCCGGCTTTGGAGGCCTTGAAAGGCATGGGCTGTCGCAATGTGCTGGGTCTGCGCGATGTGATGGATGCGCCTGAATTGCTGGAGGAGGAATGGTCGCGCAAAGACGTGATCGAGCAGATGGGCCGTTTATACGACGACATCTGGATTTATGGCCAGGAATCCTTTTGGAACCCGCTGGAAGGCTTGGACATGCCGGAGCATGTGGACAGTCTGACCCGCTACATGGGTTTTTTGGAGCGCGACACGCCGACGGCTGACAATATCGAAACGCATCAATTGCCGGACGACTATATTCTTGTCACGACGGGCGGTGGTGGCGATGGCTCGGACCTCATCATGACTGTCCTTGAAGCGCGGGCCCATGATCCGGGGCTCACCACCCACCTGGTTTTGGTCCCGGGGCCCTTCATGCCCGCCGACCAACGCGCTGCGATTCACCAGCGGGCAGCCCTGTTGAATGGCATCACAGTTATCGATTTTGACAATGCGATGGAGGCCCTAATCGCCAACGCAAAAGCGGTGGTTGGGATGTGCGGTTACAACACGTTTTGCGAGATTATGTCCTTCGACCGCCCGGCACTTTTTGTGCCGCGGACGCGCCCGCGGGAAGAGCAATTGATCCGTGCTACGCGGGCTGACGCATTGGGAATTGCCCGTGTGCTTGACAGTGAACGGGCGGCTGATCCGGCCATTATGGCGGCGCATTTGCGCGCTTTGGAGTCCCAAGCACCGCCGTCAGCGGCCAACTGGAAAATTGATTTCTCCGGCCTTGAAGCCGTTGCAGACCGGGTTGGTGAAATTTTGAGCGTACCCCAAACCACACTCGAAGAGGCCGTTCCCGAAACCGCTGAAAGTGGAGGGCGCAGCACCCGCCGCGGCGCAGCTCACACGGCATCAACGGCCTATTCGACACCGGCGTGAGCCAGGTTGTGGCCTGCACATGGATTGGCTTAGGGAATGGCACAGGCAATGGCACGGGGAATGGCAAAGGGAATGGCATGAACGATGGCACGAGCCAGACATTAGCCTGGCATGGGTGACCACGTGATGGCCGTTTCAAAGCCTCCCAAAGCCCTAGGAGATGGCACGCTGTGCATCGTACTCAAGGGCTATCCACGCTTAAGTGAAACGTTCATCGCCCAGGAAATTTTGAACCTCCAAAAGGCAGGTCTGCGGCTTCACCTCATTTCGTTGCGACACCCAACGGACACGAAGCGTCATCCGGTGCATTATGAGATCACAGCCCCGGTTTTGTATCTGCCAGAATACGTCCACGACGAACCGTTGCGCTGCCTCAAGGCTTGGTGGCGGGCGCGACGGCTTGCGGGATACACACGGGCACGGTCGGTTTGGTTGCGGGACCTGCGCCGCGATTTTACCAGAAACCGGGTTAGGCGGTTTGTTCAGGCGCTGGTGACGGCAGCGGAATTGCCCCAACAAGCCACCTGGCTTTACGGACATTTCATTCACACGCCGGGTTCCGTCACGCGCTACGCTGCGATCATGGGCGGGCTTCCGTTTTCTATTTCTGCCCACGCCAAGGATATCTGGACGTCGCCGGATTGGGAGTTGCAGGAAAAGCTGGATGATGCGGCGTGGACCGTCACCTGCACCAAGGGCGGTGCGGATCATCTGGCAGGGTTGGCAACCAAAGCCGATGCTGTGCAGCTGTTGTATCACGGTCTTGATTTGGAGCGCTTTCCTGAACCGATGAAGGCGCGGCCACCCCGAGCGGGCCGGTCTCACGATGATGCGGTTCAGTTTTTAAGCGTCGGCCGGGCGGTGGAAAAAAAGGGTCTCGATACTGTGCTGAAAGCCTTGGCACGCATGCCGGATGATCTTCACTGGCATTGGACCCATATTGCCGGTGGGCCGGACCTTCCTAAGCTCAAGACGCTCGCCTCTGACCTTGGGCTTGGCTCTCGGGTGTCCTTTTTGGGCAGTCAGGCCCAGGCGCGGGTGTTGGAGGCGTATCGCAGCAGTGATCTTTTTGTCCTGCCCTGCCGTATCGCGTCGGACGGTGACCGGGATGGTCTCCCCAATGTGATTGTTGAAGCGCAGAGCCAAAGCCTTCCCGTGCTCTCAACTCCGGTGTCCGGGGTGCCCGAGTTGATCGAAGATGGGGTGAACGGCACCCTTGTTCCGCCGGATGATGATCAAGCGCTGGCCCGTGCCATGGAGCGCTTGGCCCGGGATCCGGCGCTGCGTGAAACCATGGGGGCTGCGGGCAAACAAAAGGTGCGCAGGCATTTTGATGCGGCCCAAGAGATCGAACAGTTGCTTCGGCTTTTTGCGGCACCGACTGTTTTGGCTACTGATCGCGCAACTGACGTGGAACCTGGCGGGGCAACTGGCGGGGCACCTGACGCGGCAGAGAACCGGTGACGCGCCGTCCTCAGGTCCTGTTCTACGCTTTGCATCTGTTGGGCGTCGGGCATGTGCACCGCGCCGCCCAGCTTTGTTCCGCGCTGACGCGGCTTGGGTTGGATGTTGATCTGGTTCTCGGCGGCCCACCCCTTGAGGAAATGACCATCGATTGCCGGTCGCTCACGCAATTGCCGCCGATTGCCGTAACCGACGCGTCCTACAGCACCTATGTGGATGGTGAAGGACAGCCCCTTGGGGCGGCGTGGATGGCTAATCGCCAAGCGCAGCTTCTGGCGCAGTTTGAAACGGCGCAGCCAGACGCGATCCTGATTGAGGCCTTTCCCTTCGGTCGCCGGGTGGTGCGCCATGAACTGCGCGCTTTGTTGGACGCTGCCGAACAGCGGCGACCGAAACCGTTGATCGTTTCGTCGGTGCGGGATGTTTTGCACGAAAATCGCAAACCTGGTCGGGCGGAGGAAACGGTGGCCACGGTGAAGCGCTTCTTCGACCATGTTTTGGTCCATGCCGACCCTGCCTTGGTGACGTTGGCGGACAGTTTTTCCTTGGCGCAGGACATCAGCGACCGGATTGCTTATTCGGGGTTTGTGACCAAGCATGCGAAGCCTTCGCGTGTCACGCCACTTGAGACCGATATTGTGGTGAGCGCCGGGGGCGGGGCGTTTGGGGAAGGGTTGCTGCGCGCAGCATTGGATGCCGCCAAGGCCGATCCCAACCGTCGCTGGCTTCTGATCACCGGGCGCAATGCTCCTGCCGATGTCCACCGCCATCTGAGTGATGCTGTACCGGCCCATGTGCGGGTTGAACGCTACGTGCCCGATCTTCCCGGGCAGATGCGCACAGCCAAAATCACGGTCTCTCAGTGTGGCTACAACACCGCCATGGATGCGTTGGGGGCGCGTGATGGGGCGGGAACGGCAATTGTGTTTGTGCCCCATGATGGCGGCAATCAAACCGAGCAATTGAAGCGCAGCCGCTTGTTGGAACAAAACGGCTTTTGCGTTTGTCTGCCGGAAACAGAACTCAGCACGCCCCGGCTTCTTGCAGCCATGAACCAGGCCGTCGGGCTGCCGTCTCCGACAAAACGCATCCTGTTCGACGGTGCCCGCCGGTCGGCGGATATGATCCTGGATTGGATTGGGGCGCATCGCCATGCCGCTCGCTGAAACCCGCAGTGAAGAGGGCGAGCCTTTGCGGGTTGCCTTTTACGCTCCCATCAAACCGCCGGACCACCCGATCCCTTCCGGTGATCGACTGATTGCCCGCAATCTTATACGGGCCCTTGAGGTAAGCGGCGCAGATGTTCGATTGGCGAGCCGCTTCATCAGCTATTCAAAGCGGCCCGATGGGTCGATCTTGCAGGAGCGGAAAGCGGCTGCCGTGGTGGAGGCGCGCCAGGTTGCTGCAAGGCTCGCCGTGGTCAAGCCCGATGTCTTTTTGACCTATCACCCCTATTGCAAGGCCCCGGACTGGATCGGCCCCCATGTCGCTGCGCGCCTCTCTATTCCTTATGTCACGGTGGAGGCGGCGCGGACTGGGCAGGGGTTTGAAAACGGGCAGGATCTTTGGCGGGCGTGGCGCGGGGAAGCGCAGGTTGGACTGCTCAATGCACATCATCACATCGCCTTTAAGTGTGCGGACCGGGACTATCTGACGGGTCTGGGCATTCCATCCAGCGCCGTGTCGATGGTGCCTCCGTTTATCGATATGGCTTCGCTGGTTCCCGGCGCCCTGCCCAGCGCTATCGCGGGCGAACTGGACGATGATGCTTTGAAAACGCATCAAGAGCACGGACCACTTCTGGCCGCCGTCGGGATGATGAGGCCTGGTAAGAAGCTCATAAATTTCCAATTGCTGGCTGAAGCCCTCGCGCCACTGCAAGCGTTGCCGTGGTCGCTCGTTCTGGTCGGGGACGGCCCGGCACGGGGAGAGGTTGAGCGGGCCTTCCAAGGTTTTGACCGCGGGCGGATCATTTTTTGCGGTGCCCTGGAACACGCTTCCGTATTGGCGGTGATGGAGCGGGCGGACTGCCTGGTTTGGCCGGGCTGGAAAGAGCCCATCGGCATGGTGTATTTGGAAGCCCAGGCCATGGGGACCCCTATATGCGCTCTCAACAGCATGGGGGTGACCCTGTCCGTGGCGGATGGCGAGACGGGTCTTCTGGCTGCGGGTGAGAGCGCGGGGGCGTTTCGGGATGTGCTGTCAAAAATGCTGACTGATGAGGCGCTGCGCCGTCGTTTGGCCGCTCGATCGCGGGCTCACATCGAAGAAAATCACTCGCTTTCCAGTGCCTCCCTTCAACTCGCCACGATTCTTCGCAACCATGGGCTCCGACAAGCCAACCCCTAAAGGTCTGTCTTCGCAGCCACGGCGTTTTGTGGCAGGTTGGTGAGAGTTTGAGCCAGGACGTGTTCCAAGATGTTTCAGTTTTATCAACCTGGGTTTCGGCGGTGGATGACCGTCCCGTCGATCCTCGCCGGAGCGGTTGCACTTCTATGTGCGCCTGGTCTTGTGGGCGGGCTTGCTGAGGCGAAGCCGCATTTGGTTTTGGACATGTCGAACGGTCGGGTCATCGACCATCGCCAGGCCCATGATCCCTGGCATCCCGCGTCCCTGACCAAGCTCATGACCGCCTATTCTGCGCTTAAAGCGGTGGAACGGGGCGAGATCGCGCTGACCAGTCCTGTGCGCATTTCGCGCAACGCCAAAAAGCAACCGCCAAGCCGCATGGGCTACAGTGTCGGCACGACTCTGACGCTCGACAATGCCCTGAAACTGCTTTTGGTGAAGTCCGCCAATGACGTGTCGGTGGCTATTGCGGAGACGGTCTCCGGTTCTGCCAAGGCTTTTGCCCAACAAATGACGGCGGATGCGCGGGCGCTGGGCATGGGCCGGTCCCGCTTTGAAAATCCCCATGGATTGCACCACCCGCGGCAGGTGACCACGGCCCACGATATGGCGCGTCTCATTTTGGCGTTGCAGCGTGATTTTCCACGGTTGCAACGGATGTTTGAAGCGGCCTCCCTCACGGCCCCCAAACGCAACAAAGAGGGCAAAATCGTTCGGCGCACCTATCGTTCCTTCAATTTGCTGTTGGAGCGTTTTGCCGGGGCCGATGGTTTCAAGACAGGTTTTGTGTGTGCGTCCGGTTACAACTTTATCGGCTCAGCCACGCGGTCGGGCCGGCGGATCGCGGCCATCGTTTTGGGCCGTGATGGACAACGCAGTCGCGCCGTTGATGCTGCAAAATTCATCAGTGAGGGATTTCAGCAACCGGTGGGTGCGGGGGCTCCTTTGGACGATGTGAAGCCGGGGTCGGACACACGCTCCTCCCCTGTGAATTTGCGCCCGAACATGTGCTCCGAGAAAGCCTGGGCGGAACGCTATAATCCCGCAGCAGGGCAGGCGGTGATCGAAAGTCCATGGTTGCAGCCACGACAGTTTAAGGAGACAACCTTGCGCGTAACCCTGGGGGGAACGTCGGGTCCGACAAACGCAAAGAAACGAAGCGGAAGCGGTACGGTGCGGCTGCGCCGGGTGCCCGTGCCCACCTTTAGACCCGATGGCCGTGAGGCTGCGTTAAAGCCTGCGTCTCAACGGGTCATATCTGCCAGGGTTTCGCAATGATGCCGCGCGTTCCGGTTGTTTTGCTCACCGGGTTCTTGGGATCCGGCAAGACCACTCTCTTGAACCAATTGCTCGCCCATGAGGATGCCACCAATACGGCGTTTATCATCAATGAGTTTGGCGCGGTGGGTATTGATGGTGATTTGGTAGAACAGGCGGACGAAGGCATTGTTGAGATGTCCAATGGCTGTCTGTGTTGCACAATCCGGGGCGATCTTGCCGATACAATCGAGGGCTTGTTCCTGCGTTCCGCGCCGCCAAAAAGAGTTGTGATCGAGACCACCGGTCTCGCTGATCCGCTTCCTATTTTACAGACCTTGATGGGCCATATTGCCCTGTCGCCTCGGCTTGATTTGCGCGCTGTGTTGACGGTGATTGATGGCGTAAATGGCCTTTCAACCTTGGAGCGCTACAAGGAAGCGCAGCGACAGGTGGCTGTGGCGGACTGGATTTATATCTCAAAAGCGGACCGGGATGAGGCGGTTGTCAGCGCGGTTGAACAGGCCGTGCGGCGCATCAATCCCACCGTGCGCCAATGGCGATGGCAGGGCGAAGCGGGCGGTGCAAAGACCGGGCTGACAGCACTGATGGATTTCGATTTTGCTGCTGTTCCGGGCTCACAGGACGATCTGCATCGTTCTCGGGCGGGCGAACGGGCTGCGGCGTTGGACGATCAAAACGCTGAGGGGCATCACGACCACCACCACAACCATCAGCACCATCGGCACAGCTCCGATGATCAAAGCCATGACCATGGATCGGACGCGCATGACGCCAACGCAGCCCATGGCCATGATGGACATCACCACCACCATGATCCCAACCGGCATGGCGCCATCCAAGCCATGGTGCTGGAGCATGATCATCCGATCGCTCGGACGGCGCTCGATGGTTTTGTTGATCTGTTACGGGCAACCCAAGGCGCCCATCTTCTGCGGCTAAAAGGGTTTGTGCGTTTTTCTGATGACCCATCGTCGCTTTATGTCATCCAGGCGGCGCAACAAATCGTTGATGCGGCCAAACCTGCCCCGGCCCGTGTTGCTCAAACGTCCTCGATCACCGGCTGCCAATTGGTGCTCGTCCTTGATGATGGGGACCAAACCTATGTGCGAAAACTGTTTGATGGTTTCACCAACCGCCCCGCGATTGACACAGCTGACCGCAAAGCCCTGCAGGACAACCCCTTGTCTATTCCTGGGGTCTCGTGATTCAGCACAAAGCGTTGGTACGCTTGGTTTATGTGAGCGCAAAACTTGGTGATCCCGGCGCGATTCGAACGCGCGACCCTCAGATTAGGAATCTGATGCTCTATCCTGCTGAGCTACGGGACCATTCGGTATGATGTTAGCGAGGCGCGGGTCTTTTGGCTAGATTTTGCGGGATTTGGTGTGGCGCTTGGCTGGTGTTTGTTTGGTCTTTGTTCGTTATGACTGCTCAGACGACAGCCACGACAGCCACGAAAGCCACCACCCGGGCCCCAACGGTGTGCTTGACGGCGGCAGATCCCACGTCCGCGCGCACGGTGCAGCTTATGGGGATCGGACGGGGCGGTACACTCCTCTTGGGACAGGCCGTCTCCCCGGACCGTCCTAAACCCTATCGTTTGGCCGATGTGACGTTGGTTCCAGACGCTATTGATCAAAACATGTCGCCACTTTTGAAGACGGGGCGGATTTTTCGCGCCTTTTTTGTGGGCTCCAAAGACCGGTATGGGCGCCGCGCCGTTCATCTGGTGGGGGATGGAACCCGTTGGGTGCAGGCGGACATGCTGGCAGCCGGGCGCGCGTTTGCGCTTCCAAGGCCCGGTGTTTCAGCCTCCTGCCGCGCCGC
>JBCBCT010000040.1:0-25646 GCA_038530365.1 Pseudomonadota bacterium
GCAATGACTCAAACCGCATCGACACAAACGGCAGTGAAGCGATGGCTTCTGGCACGCCGTCTGGAGCCCAAACGTCAACAGCTCTGGCGACCAACGAAAACACAACACCAACACGGGCAACGGAACTATCCTTCGCGCCGCTCAAGGGAACGATCCCGACCGCACAGTCCGACGGGATCGACCTCATGACAACCGCTTCGGTCAACCGCCAACCCGAGCCGGTGAACAGGACCGTGCGTTCGGACACCCCAACATCAGCGGACTTCACGCCAAATAACACTACCTTTGCGTCCTCGACCGCCGCCAAAACGCAAACCCTGTCTATGACGATCTCTTCCGCACGCAGCCAAGACATTGTTCGGCATCAACTGGCAGCATTGAAAGCCCGGGAACCGGAGCTCTTTGCAGAATTGTCACCCCGTATCGTGCCGACTGTGAAAAATGGGATCACAGGGTACAACCTGCTCGCAGAGCCCTTCGCATCGAAAGAACACGCGGCCCATTTTTGCCGCGCAATCCGTTTGCGACTGACGCTGAACTGCGAGAGCCCAACCCAATAATCTGGCGACTGGACGCGTCTAAAGCGCCAGGCCCTCCACCTGCTGCAAAGCCGGGAAGGTTTCCAGCATCCAAAACGCGATGACCTGCATGCCACCGGTCAAGAACAATATCCCAGTGAGAACCAACATCCCGCCCATCACCTTCTCCACCGTGCCCAGATGACGGCGAAAGCGTGACAGGAAACCCATAAACTGCTCAGCAAAAAGCGCGGCCAGCAGGAATGGCACACCCAGACCCATGGAATAAACGAACAACAGCCACGCGCCGGTGGCCGCTGAATCCCCCGTCGCAGCTACACCCAGGACGGCGCCAAGCACCGGGCCGATGCAGGGCGTCCACCCGAAGGCAAATGCCAGCCCCATCAAGAAAGACCCTGAAAGGCTCGCGCCACGAACGAGGGACGGATCAAGCTGAAACCGGGCCTCGCGGTAAAACAAATTGATGCGCAACAGACCCAGAAAGTGCAGGCCCATCAGAATGATAATGACGCCCGCGACGATGGCCAACGTGTCGAGATGCGATCGCACCACCATGCCAATCGTGGAGGCTCCCGCCCCAAGGGCGACAAACACCACCGAAAACCCGGCAACGAACACCGCTGCGTTGGTGAGAACTTTGCCGCGCAATGAGGCCGCCATTCGCGCAGAACCGTCGCGATTTGGCACCATTTCATCGATTGACACCCCCGCCAAGTAGGTCAAATAGGGCGGCACCAGCGGCAACACGCAGGGTGAGACAAACGACAAAATGCCGGCCAGAAATACGGTTGTGATGGTCAGCTCAGCGGCCACTATGCGTGTCGTTTCGTAAGCGTCAAAAAAAGATCAAGCATCCATGCCCGCTTCGACCCAAGCGCACAAGACACCATCCCTCACCGCTGCGTGAGAAGCCCTTCAAGCCTAGGAGAAGACCGAGTCGACGCGCCTCGAACAGCGTTCAAAAACTGAAAGATAAACAGGAACTGGATTGATGGTGAGCCCGCACGGGTTCGAACCGTGGACCTACTGATTAAAAGTCAGTTGCTCTACCAACTGAGCTACGGGCTCGTCACAACGCGTGCAACAGCGCAGGGAATAGGCAAACCTTGGGGGGTGGTCAAGGGTCCATTCAAGCGGAACGGAAAGAAAGTGAACCCTGCGTCACAACGCGTCCCTGGCCGCCAATCATTCACCCTTCAAGCGCCGCGCGCACGGCTTGCGTGGCCTGATCGATAGCCTTTCCATCAGGGCCACCGGCCTGCGCCATGTCAGGGCGACCGCCCCCACCTTTGCCGCCCACGGCCGCTGCAGCAAGGCGCACGAGATCCACGGCACTGTGGCGAGACGTCAAGTCTTCGGTAACGCCGATAACAATGGCAGCCTTACCGTCCTCAGCTTGCGCAGCCAGCATGACAATACCGCTTTTCAGGCGCGCTTTTTCTTCGTCCACCAGACCTTTCAGTTCGCGGGGCGCAATGCCAGAGACAGCGCGGGACAAAAATTGGACATCCCCAATGGTGTCAATCGATGCGGCGCTATCGGCTGCACCACCCATGGCAACTTGTTTTCTCAGATCGGCGACTTCACGCTCCAGTCGCTTGCGTTCATCAATCAAAGCCGCAACACGATCTGCAACGTCTGCGGGCGTCGATTTTAAGGCAGCCGCGGCCGCCTTCAGGATTTGATCCTGTTGGGCAAAATGCGCCAGGGCAGCCTCGCCTGTCACGGCTTCCACGCGCCGCACGCCGGACGAAACGGCGCTTTCCGACAAGACAGCGATCATGCCGATATCGCCGGTGCGCGCGACGTGAGTGCCGCCGCACAATTCAAGCGACCATGGCTTACCGTCGGCGTTCTCCCCCATGGAAACGACGCGAACCTCATCGCCATATTTCTCCCCAAACTGCGCCTGCGCGCCAAGTGCAATCGCATCATCAACCGCCATCAGCGTCGTTTGAACGGCGCTGTTTTGAACGGTAAATGCGTTGGCCAAGGTGGCCACTTGCTCAGCCTCGCAGGCATCCATCGGCTTTGGATGAGAAAAATCAAACCGGAGCCTGTCCGGCGCGACGAGGGATCCTTTTTGAGAAACGTGATCCCCCAACACCTCACGCAAAGCCTCGTGCAGCAAATGGGTTGCAGAGTGGTTGGCGCGCAGGCGGGCGCGACGGTTGGTTTCAACCGACAGGGCCACCCCATCGCCTACGTTCAAAGTGCCCTCTTCCACCACAGCCTCGTGCACAAAGAGACCGTCACCCCTTTTGCGGACGTCGGATACGGCCACACGAACATCAGGGCCGGCCATGACGCCATGATCAGCCTGCTGGCCGCCGCTCTCCGCGTAAAAGGGTGTTTGATTGAGGACGATCTGGATCGTCAAGCCGGGTCCGGCACTCTCCACCTGCGCACCCTCTAAAAGGATGGCCTGCACAAGACCTTCCGCCTCCAGCGTGTCGTATCCCAAAAATTCAGTGGCACCCACCGCATCTTTCAAGGCAAACCAGATCGCTTCATCAGCCGCGCCGCCCGCACCTGTCCAAGACGCCCGGGCCGCTTCCTTCTGAGCTTCCATGGTCTCTTGATAGGTTGCTAGATCCACCGATATTTCGCGGCGTCGCAAAGCGTCCTGCGTCAGATCCAGTGGAAACCCATATGTGTCGTAGAGCTTAAACGCTGTCTTGCCGTCCAAAACATCGCCTGCACCCATATTTTGCGTGGCGTCATCCAACAGCCCCAGACCCCGGGTCAGGGTCTTCCGGAAACGCGTTTCTTCGAGTTTCAGCGTCTCCGTGATCAAAGGCGCATTACGACTCAGCTCTGGAAAGGCTGAACCCATTTGGTTCACCAGGGCCGGAACCAATTTCCACATCAAAGGCTCTTGCGCACCCAAAAGGCTGCCATGACGCATGGCACGGCGCATAATGCGGCGCAGCACATATCCACGCCCCTCATTGGACGGCAACACACCATCTGCGATCAAAAAGCATGAAGCCCGCAAATGATCCGCAATAACCCGATGACTGGCCCGCGTCTCATCGTTCGCTTCGACATTGGTTTCCTGCTCACTGGCGCTGATGAGCGCACGAAACAGATCAATCTCGTAATTGTCGTGGGTCCCTTGCAGAACGGCAGCAATCCGCTCCAGCCCCATACCCGTATCGATAGACGGTTTGGGAAGTGAAATCCGTTCGTCAGCAGACAGCTGCTCATACTGCATGAAGACGAGGTTCCAGATTTCTACAAACCGATCGCCATCTTCATCCGGCGATCCCGGCGGGCCACCCCAGATATGATCGCCATGGTCAAAGAAAATTTCAGAACACGGCCCGCAAGGTCCTGTATCGCCCATGGCCCAAAAATTATCGGACGTCGCGATGCGAATGATCCGGTCGTCGCTCAGACCAGCAATCTTCTTCCACAGCCCGTGGGCCTCATCGTCCTCATGATAAACCGTCACCAGCAAACGGCTTGCATCGAGGGCAAACTCCTTGGTGATCAGGTTCCAAGCAAACTCGATGGCATTTTCTTTGAAGTAATCGCCAAACGAAAAGTTGCCCAGCATCTCAAAGAACGTGTGGTGACGCGCTGTGTATCCAACGTTGTCGAGATCATTGTGTTTCCCTCCCGCACGAACGCACTTTTGGGAGGTTGCGGCGCGGGTGTAATCGCGGGTCTCCACACCGGTGAAGAGGTTCTTGAACTGCACCATACCGGCAGCTGTGAACATCAAGGTGGGATCGTTTCGCGGCACCAGCGCGGAAGAGGGCACCGCGGCATGGCCCTGTTTTTCAAAATAGGACAGGAAACTCGATCGGATGGCATTAACGCCGGACTGGGTTACGCTCATGGAGCCAATATCTTCCGTTTGGATGCGGTAAAGGTTCAAAAACAGAACATCGCAAGCGCCATCTGCCTCACTCAAGGTACCCAAACCGCTCAAAAAAGAGGCTTGAACAGGCCATGGTCGAGGATGCGCACACTGGCAGCAAACGCATTGCGTTGTCCGTTTCCGAAAACAGAAACTTCAAGGGCCGCTTTGAACAGGTTGATGGCAATTTTTCAACCGCCTGTCGCGATGCAGCCGCTCAACACGTCCATAACGTCAAAGGACGCCTTACCATCCAGCGCACTCCAAATCAGGCCAAATCAGGCGCATTCAGTCCTAGTCGGACCAAACCAAGCCCCGTCAGTCCCAGTTGGACTAAGTCAGGCCCGCGAATGAAAAAGGGGCGGCACTGCCGTGTCGCCCCATGAACGTATTCAAATAGTCACTACGAATGCGAGCCTATCCCGCCGCTTCATCACCGAAATCCGGCTCAACGCCCTCTTCGTCCTTGCCGGTCGGTTCATCGAGCAGTTTTTCACCGATCAAACCCGCATTCTGGCGAATGGCCCGCTCAATCGTATTGGCGACATCAGGGTGTTCGTTCAAAAAGCGCTTGGCGTTTTCCCGACCTTGCCCCAATCGCTGGCTGTCATAAGAGAACCACGCCCCGGACTTCTCAACAATACCAGCCGTGACACCCAGGTCGATCAGTTCACCCATCCGGGACACACCTTCGCCATACATGATGTCAAATTCCACCTGTTTGAAAGGCGGCGCCAGCTTGTTCTTCACGACTTTGATGCGCGTTTGGTTGCCGATCACCTCATCACGATCCTTGATCGCGCCGATGCGGCGAATATCGAGCCGAACGGAGGCATAAAACTTAAGCGCATTCCCGCCGGTGGTTGTTTCGGGCGAACCGAACATCACACCGATCTTCATACGAATCTGGTTGATGAAGATCACCATCGTATTCGAACGGGAAATTGACGCGGTGAGCTTGCGAAGCGCCTGGCTCATCAAGCGCGCCTGAAGGCCCGGCAAAGACGAACCCATCTCACCTTCAATTTCCGCCCGCGGGGTAAGCGCGGCCACCGAATCGATCACCAAAATGTCGCACGCGCCGGACCGAACCAGCGTATCGGCGATTTCCAAAGCCTGTTCGCCGGTGTCAGGCTGCGAAATCAGCAGGTTTTCGAGATCCACTCCCAGCTTGCGAGCGTAGACCGGATCAAGCGCGTGCTCAGCATCGACAAAGGCACAAATACCGCCTTTTTTTTGAGCTTCCGCCACACAATGAAGCGCAAGCGTTGTCTTCCCGGACGACTCCGGCCCGTAAATTTCAACGATCCGTCCCTTGGGAAGACCGCCCACGCCCAGCGCAATATCTAGTCCCAGGCAGCCGGTGGGTATTGTTTCAATCTCCACAGCTTGCTCACCGGAGCCAAGCCGCATGATCGAGCCTTTCCCGAAGGCGCGCTCAATCTGCCCCAACGCAGCTTCAAGTGCTTTTGACTTATCCACTTTTTTGTCCTCAACGACCTTTAGGTTCGGTGATGCCATAATCGTCGTCCTTGTTCTACGGGCACTGGAGATTTGTCCGTTATTTTGTACGCATTTTGTTCCATCTTGTAAAGCGTGCCAAATAATTGAAAAAACCTGGAAAATGAAATTTGTTCTAATTTTGTTTCCAGGTGCTGGCCCACCTTGTCCAAGAGAGAAACCTGTGCATTTTGATCACGAGTCAGGCCTTGGCGGTTCGTCAGCGCATTGTCGGGAGAGCTGCTGTCCTCCTTTGGATCGGGAATAAACCGGATGCGAGTCGTTTTTGTTGGGGCTGCCCATGTGGACCGGATAGGTCACTTTACCGACCACGCGGAGACCGGTCTCTCCACGCCTGGCACCATGAGTGAAACGCTTGGTGGCGCTGCGCTCAACACGGTGCGAACGGTGGCGGCCCACGGTCTCGATACCGTGTTGCATTGTCTGACCGCGTTTCCTGCTTTGGAACGTCTAGCGGCGGCGGAAGGCTTCGCGCTTGCGCCACAGCAAAGTAGAACGACCGGCGAAGACATCCCTCACATTGAAACACCCAGTTACACAGCTTTTTTGCAACCTGATGGTTCACTTTTAGCCGCCTTGTCTGACATGGCGGCCTACGAACATCTTTTGCCGAAGCTAGATGCAACGAAGCAACGAGGCTGGCTGTGTTTAGATGCCAATCTCAGCTCCAGCGCTTTGGTGAAACTGGCTCAGGTCCCGGCTACTATGCGAATCGGACTGGCGGTATCGGCAGCAAAGGCCAGCCGCCTGACGCCGATTCTAAAAAAGCTAGACCTCTTGTTCTGCTCACGGGCAGAGGTTGCGGCGCTGTTAAATTTGACCGCCGATCATCCGACCGTAAGTCAACTTGCTGATGGTTTGCGGGATCTTGGCGTTGGCGCAGCGGTCATAACCGATGGCTCAAACCCCATCACGATCGTAGACCAAACAGATATAGAAACCGTGACGCCCCCGCCCCTAACCCAAAAGCCAATCAGCGTTGTGGGTGCCGGCGATGGCTTGGCGGGGGGAACGATTGCCGCGCTCACCCTCGGTTGCGGCTTACGCGATGCCGTTTGCCACGGCGTAGCCTGCGCACAAACGGCCTTGTTTTCTGCGGACGCAGTCGCCGTTGAAACGCTGATTGCCGTAGCCAAACGCGATGGGATGATGGCAAACGGACGCCAAACCTAAATGCTGAACACCAATGCCAAATATCAGTGCCGCACATAAGCGCCAGACATTTTGGTCGGACCTCTGTATCGGACGTTTCAACACCGCAACCCGAAAGCCTGTCTAGAACATGACCATCGCCCAGATGCAGACCAATCAAACGCCCTTTGTAACATCCGCCACCGTCACTGCTGCGCTGGCTGCCAACCGGCCGGTTGTCGCGTTGGAATCCACCATTATCACCCACGGCATGCCCTGGCCGGAAAACCTAAACACCGCCCGCTCGGTTGAAGATGCCGTGCGATCCCATGGCGCCGAACCAGCCACCATCGCCGTGATGGACGGCACGCTCCACATCGGACTGGAGCCTGAGGCCATGGAGGCATTGGCTGCCAATGATGAAAAAGCCAATGCGCCCGCCGTCATGAAGCTGTCGCGGGCCGACCTGCCCTACGCCATGGCTATGGGGCGCACGGGCTCCACCACCGTTGCCGCCACGATGATTGCAGCTGCCGCCGCTGGGATTGATGTTTTTGCCACCGGAGGTATTGGCGGAGTTCACCGGGGCGCGGAGGAGAGTTTCGATGTCTCCGCCGATTTGCAGGAACTTGCCCGATCACCCGTTACCGTCGTCTGCGCCGGGGCGAAGGCCATTCTGGACCTGCCCAAAACACTGGAAGTCTTGGAAACTCTGGGCGTCCCGGTTGTCGGCTATCAAACCGACGAACTTCCCGCATTCTGGTCACGGGAAAGCGGCCTGGCGGCCCCACTCAGAGCAGACACGCCGGGCGACATTGCCACGTTCCACAGCACACGCCAAAGCCTTGGTCTATCGGGGGGCATATTGATCGCAAACCCGCTTCCCGCAGACGCAGCACTGCCACGCGACACAATCGAAAGCTGGATCGAGGGGGCAATGGCCGCTGCCATTGCAGACGATGTTAAGGGAAAAGCGGTCACGCCCTATCTCTTGGCCAAAATCAATGATCTCAGCGCGGGTCGCAGTTTGGCGGCCAATCAGGTTTTGATTATCGAAAACGCGAAACTCGCCGCACAGATCGCTGTCGCGTTGAAAGGCCAAGGCGCGTAACGGAGAGGCCATGTCAAACGCGCCACCCTTCTTCCTTCGGCATCAATTCGCATGGAAGGATCGGATGGATAAGGTGTTCACTTGCAGCTGAACGATGTGGGCGTTACGTCACCACCCACGGGGCGAATCATAGACAAGCGGCGTAACGTCAAGACCATTGAACGGGCGTCGTGACAATCAAAGACAGGTTTAGCCGTCGCCATGTTCGCCGTTTTAAGCGCTCAACAACTCGCTTCCAAAACCAGCCGTCAAATGCACGCCGTTGGCTGCCAATGGCGCATGCCGAGAATGCGAAGCGAGCAGCAAAACGTGCCCCGATTTCTGAACCGATTTGCAGCGCTTACCGCACTCGCTGTTTTGAGCGGATGCACAACCACAAAAGCGCTGAATATTTCAGCATCACCCTACAACATTCCCAGTGCCCGCTACGCGGCGATTGTCGTCGACGGTCGATCCGGCAAAGTGCTGCATGCCACCCGCGCCGACGCCATTCGCTTTCCCGCCTCGCTCACCAAGATGATGACGATGTTCATGGCCTTCGACGCGATGAAGGCGGGGAAGATCAATCGCAACACTCTCATTCCCGTTTCGGCGAAAGCATCCCGCCAGCCGCCATCAAAACTCTGGTTAAAAACGGGGTCCAGCATCAAACTCGACACGGCGCTGCGGGCCTTGGCGGTGAAGTCTGCCAATGATGTTGCGGTCGCCGTGGCTGAGAAACTGGGCGGCACAGAAGCCCGTTTTGCCAAAATGATGACGGCCCGCGCCCGCACTTTGGGCCTCACATCGACGGTTTTCCGCAATGCCTCGGGCCTGCCCAACAAGCGCCAGGTGACGACCGCACGGGACATGGCCCGCTTGGGCCTCGCGCTCAAACGGCAGCACGGCGCATATTATGGATATTTTGGCCTGCGCTCGTTTCAATATCGCGGACGCACCATAACGGGGCACAATCGCGTTTTGGGGCGGCTTCGCGGCGCAAATGGCATTAAAACCGGTTACACACGGGCGTCAGGCTTTAATCTGGTCACCTCCACCACCGCAGGCGAGCGCCCACTCGTCGGCGTCATCTTGGGGGAAAACAGTGGCCGCGTGCGCGACACGCACATGGTGCAACTTCTTTCACAATATGGCGCAAAACCGCGTTAGGGTTGTGGGACATCCGCAATCGAGCCCGTCAGCCCTTCGCCCATGCTCCAGCCCGAAACCCAGCCCGAGCCTCACACCAAGCCTTTTGATCGCAACCGATCCACAGCTTTTATTCTGAACTTGACCCTTTTGCTCGCCTGCGTGAACGTTTGGACTGTGACCGCCACAAACAGCGCCCGGGCAGATGATATTCCACCGGCAACGCTAAAATTCATCACAGCAATAGCCAGCGATTGCACGCAGTTTGACGTGCAAGCCATTCAAACCGTTCGCTTTCGTGATCCGATGGAGACCGGTACCCAGGCTGGGGAAATCACGCTGTATCAAGTCCCCTGCAATGGTGGTGCCTACAATATATTTGATCGATGGGTTTTGAAGGACCCATACGGCGCGTTGATGCCCCTATCCTTCGCCACGCCAGTATTCAAAACCGAATACGAGGACCCCAGCGAAGGGGCCAAGCTAAAGTCAATCTCAGTCACCAGTTTCACCGCCGTTGCGGATATAGGGGCTTCGTCGTTTGACCCCAAAACGCTGACCCTCACGTCTTTCTTCAAAAAGCGCGGCCTTGGCGACGCCCATGAGTCGGGCGCATGGACGTTTGAAAACGGAACCTTCGTGCTTCAACGCTACACCGTCGATCCAACCTACGACGGCGCAGTGAACCCCATCACCATTTGGTCCAGAGACGACAGCAACCCATGACCCCATCCCGCGATATCAAAAGGCTGCTGGAGATCATGGCCGCGCTCCGCACGCCGGAAACCGGCTGCCCGTGGGACCTTGAACAGACCTTTGAAACCATCATTCCCTATACGTTGGAAGAAGCCTACGAGGTCGCCGATGCCGTCGCCCGCGGCGATGCTGAAGACCTGCGCGAAGAGTTGGGCGATCTTCTCTTGCAGGTCGTCTACCACGCCCAAATGGCGGCTGAGGACAATGCGTTTGACTTCGCCGACGTTGTAGAAGGGATCACCCAAAAAATGATCCGCCGTCACCCCCACGTCTTTGGCGACGAAAAAGCCCGCTCGGCGGGCTCTGCCAAAGGCATGTGGGACGCCATCAAAGCGGAGGAAAAGAGAGAACGCGCTGCCCGCCGGCAAGCGCGCGGACTACCGCCCAAGCAGGCAGACACGTCGATCCTCGGCAGCATTCCAGCCAACATCGAGCCCATGATGGAATCGCTCAAGCTCCAGCAAAAAATGGTGAATGTTGGTTTTGACTGGGACGATCCAAAAGCCGTCATCGACAAAGTGCGCGAGGAACTGGATGAGCTGGAAGCGGAGATTGAAGGCGGCGATGCCGACAGCCGTGAAGACGAGATGGGCGATGTCCTCTTCACCATTCTAAACTTAGCGCGTCATCTTCAAGTTGATCCGGGCAACGCATTGAGGCGCTGCAACCGCAAAGCACGACAACGCTTCGGCCACATCGAAACAAAACTGGCTGACGTGGGAAAAACTCCGTCAGACGTAACCCTCGATGAAATGGACGTGCTGTGGCAGGACGCGAAGAAAACCGGGCTGTGAACAGATAAGACTCGCAAATTTGAAATGAGCGGCTGCCGAAGACAGCCTGCTCCCGGGCATGGTCCAAGACCTGCTCCAAGACCTGTTCGGCTTAAACCGTCACGTGACCACCGATCGCAAGGGTTTTCACCACATCGCCGTCATTCATCGCCGTCTCAAAGGCCTCCGCCGTATCATCGAGCAATCCAAACGTGCCGAAATGGCAAGGGATAATGGTTTCAAACCGGAAATAGCGTTTGCAAGCGAGCGCAGCCACCGCCCCACCCATCGTAAACCGATCTCCGACCGGCACGAGACCCACATTGGGTTGGTGCAATTCATTGATCAGTGCCATGTCACCAAAAATATCCGTATCCCCCATGTGGTAGACGGCCGGACCATCTTGGAAATGGAACACCAGCCCATTGGCCGCGCCCAAGGCGTTGGATTGTCCCGTTTCGTCCATCGCAGCTGATGAGTGAAACGCTTGCACCCATGTCACCGAAAAACCGTCATGGTGGACCGTGCCGCCGGTGTTCCCGACGTCGAGATTTTCAACACCCTGCCCACCCAACCATGATGCCAAATCCGCATTGGCAATCACCATAGCACCCGTCTCTTTTGCAATCGCAACAGTGTCGCCAACATGGTCTCCATGACCGTGGGTGAGCGCAATGTGGGTCAGGTCCTTCAGCGCGGCGGGCCGCAGCCCCTCGTCAAACTTAGGGTTTCCTGTCAAAAACGGATCAACAAGAATCCGCGCCTGGTCAGTTTCAAAGTGAAAGGCCGAATGGCCCAGCCAGGTGATTTTCATGAAGCGATTGCCTTGTGATGATAGGAACAGACTGCGGCGGTGTCTTCGAGGCTTTTGGGGAATGGGGGAGGAATATTGGCGCAAACACCGCTACACACCGACAGTTTGACCGCGTTTCACGCCCAGCTTCAAGGCTCAGGTCGGCTTCTAGGGCTCGATCTTGGAACAAAAACCATTGGCTTGGCGATTTGTGACAGCGCCTGGTCCATCGCCTCCCCGGTCAGAACCATCCGACGCAGCAAATTTACCGCCGATGTGGCGGACCTTCTGGACTATGCGAAAAAAGAAAGCGTGGCGGCTTTGGTCATGGGTCTCCCGCTGAACATGGATGGAAGTGAAGGACCCCGCGCCCAGTCCACCCGGGCGTTTGTGCGCAACATGGTGCGGCATACCGAGCTGCCCGTTCTATTTTGGGATGAGCGCCTGTCCAGTTTCGCCGCAGAAAATGCGATGTTGGAGGCCGACCTGTCACGCAAACGCAGAGAGCGCTCAATCGATCAGATGGCCGCGTCCATCATTCTCCAAGGCGCCATTGATGCGCTGCGGTCGCTACCGGTTAGCGAATGAAAGGTGCGGCAAGATTTTGCCGCGTTTGCGATAGGCAACCACCAGGCCGATCAAACCGACATCGAAAGCCAACGCTTTGGCAAACAGCGCGGGCATCGCCTCTTTCTCAATGCCGAGGACTGAAGAGTAGATGGCAAACACCTGATCATGGGTCTCACGGGCCAATAATTTCGTGCCGAAGCTGATGTCGTAAGCCGACAGACCAAACCAGGCCGCAAACAGAACCAAAGGCAAAAGCCACAGGATCAGCAATGTGCGCATGGTGGGTGTGTCCTTGGTCCGCATCGTCGGGCTCGGTGGCCCGACCGCTGGCGATCTCAAGCCAAAAAAGGCTTCTCCAGCCCGCCAATCCTGCGCCTGCGCCACCCAACGCGCAACGCTAACCCTTGGTTAAGGTTAACAGCTGTCAACCTTTTTGACTCCAAGATTGGCCCCGCGTTACCCACACCATTACTCCGCACGTTGCTAGGCCCATTTTCCTCGGCGTTGTCCCGTCTTGCGCTCTAAGCCCACCTCGCGTAAGCGCGGGTTTTGATGACCGTATCAAAGCCCCCTCCCCATCTCGTTCCGGTGACGGCCTCTGGCGCTCCTGATGCCCAGGGCGTGTCCACGCCTTCACGGATCCCAAGCGAACTCGACGCCGCTGCATTCCAGCCCAAACCCTTCAACCGGCAACACCTCTTGGGAATGGAAGGCTGGCAACCGGCTGAAATCACCCATCTCCTCGACCTCGCCGAAGACATGATCGAGATTTCGCGGCAAACCGAAAAGCGACGCCCGACGCTCACCGGTCGCACGCTGATCAATCTGTTTTTTGAAAACTCCACGCGCACACAGTCTTCCTTTGAGATCGCCGGACGGCGTCTGGGCATGGACGTGGTCAACATGGCTGTGGCGCGGTCCTCGGTGCAAAAGGGCGAGACGCTCATGGATACTGCCATGACGCTGAACGCCATGCAGCCGGATTTGCTCGTCGTTCGACACCACGCCGCCGGTGCTGTGGAACTGCTGGCACAAAAAGTATCCTGCAACGTCGTCAACGCTGGAGACGGTGCCCACGAACACCCAACACAGGCGCTCCTGGATGCGCTGACGATCCGCCGCCGCAAGGGCCGGTTTGAAGGCTTGAAAGTCGCTATTTGCGGCGACATCGCCCACTCGCGTGTCGCCCGCTCCAACATCCATCTGCTGAGTGCCATGGGCGCGCAAGTGCGGGTCATTGCGCCATCCACGCTTCTGCCGAGCAGGGTCGAAGATTTTGGCGTCACCGCCTACCGCTCCATGGAAGAAGGGCTGCCCGAGTGCGATGTCATTATGATGCTGCGCCTCCAAAACGAACGCATGGCCGGGGCCACCATCCCCTCAAGCCGCGAATATTATCGCTTTTTCGGCCTCAACGCGCAGCGGGTGGCGCTTGCAAAGCCGGACGCCATCGTCATGCACCCGGCTCCCATGAACCGCGGCGTAGAAATCGCCTCCGACATCGCCGACGGCGTTCAAAGCGTGATTTTTGAACAGGTTGAAATGGGCGTCGCTGTGCGTATGGCGGTTATGGAAGCGTTGCAGGTGGCCAATGGCACAGCGCAAAGCGCTGACAGCGGCGCGAACGTTCAATGAGAAAAGTCGTCGGTCGAAAGCCCCCACGGCTGCGCCTTTTCACCCATGCGCGCTTGCTCGACCCCTCAACGGGCACGGACAGCTTTGGCGACCTTATAGTCGAAGATGGACTGATCACAGCCAGTGGCAAAAACCTGCCCCGCCCGGCCTCCATCCGGGCCGACCAGATCATCGACTGCGAAGGCCTTTGCCTCGCACCAGGTCTGGTGGACAGCCGTGTCACCATTGGCGAGCCCGGTGGTGAACGTCGCGAGACCATTAAATCCGCCAGCAACGCCGCAGCCGCCGGTGGCGTGACCACGATGGTCATGCTGCCCCAGACTGATCCGGTCATTGACGACCAAGCGCTGGTGCAATTCGTGCACCAAACAGCAAAAGCGAAATCCCTTGTGCGCCTCCATGCGGCAGCCGCACTGACCAAAGGCCAACGCGGGGAAGAAATCGCGGAATTTGGACTTCTGGACCACGCGGGAGCCGTGGCCTTGCACGAGGGTCGCACCAGCCTCCAAAGCGCGCAGGTCATGCGCCGCGCCCTCGCCTACGCCACCGATTTTAGCACGCTGGTTATCGGTGCAACCCATGATGCAAGCCTAGGCGGCGGCGTGATGAATGCCGGGTTCAACGCCACCCGTTTGGGCCTGACGGGCATTCCCCATGAGGCCGAACTTATCCCCCTGGAGCGGGACCTGCGTTTGGTGGCCATGACCAAGGCGCGCTACCACGCCGGGGCTGTCTCCACCGGGGAAGCACTCGATCTCATAGCCCGGGGTCGCGACCGTGGTCTTGATGTGTCCGCTGGTGTAGCAATCAACAATCTGACGTTGAACGAGAACGACATCGGGCGATACCGCACGTTTTTCCGCCTCACGCCGCCGCTCCGCTCAGAAGATGAACGGTTGAAACTCGTCGAGGGCGTTAAAGCGGGCACCGTCGACATCATCGCATCCAACCATGACCCGCAGGACGTAGACACAAAGCGCCTCCCGTTCTCCGAGGCCGCCGATGGGGCAGTGGGTCTTGAAACACTGCTTGCAGCGGCCCTGCGCCTTTATCACAGCCATGACGTGCCCCTGCTACGCGTTCTGGAATGCCTAAGCACCGCCCCGGCACGCCGCTTCGGGCTTGCCGCAGGCACACTACAGGCCGGTCAGCCGGGGGACTTCGTTCTCTTCGACCCAGATGAGCCATGGGTGCTGGAAGAAGACAAACTCAACTCTCGGTCCCGCAACACGGCCTTTGAAGGTGCGCGCTTTTCCGGACGTGTCGCGCGTACGATTGTCGGCGGGCGAACGGTTTTCAACCGCATGAAGGATCGATAGGCTCACGCAGTCGATTTGGGGGACGTAAGACACCATGGATTTAGCCACCGCCAGCACGCTGTTTGCCTATTGCCTCGCGGGATACGCGTTTGGGTCTATTCCATTTGGACTTTTGCTCACCAAAGCCTTTGGAGCCGGCGACATCCGTTCTGTCGGTTCAGGAAACATCGGCGCGACAAACGTTTTACGCACCGGACGAAAGGGGCTCGCAGCGGCCACGCTCTTGCTCGACGCGCTCAAAGGGTTTGTGCCGGTCTGGCTGTTCAGCGGCGGTGAGTTTACCCTCGCGGCCGCCCTGGGCCTTGGCGCATTTCTCGGCCATCTTTTCCCGATTTGGTTGCGATTCAAAGGTGGCAAGGGCATCGCAACGTTCATCGGCGTCTTGCTGGCGTTCTCGTGGAAAGTGCTGATCATCTTCGCTTTGATATGGCTCGGCATCGCAGCCATCACCCGCTATTCGTCCCTCGCCGCCTTGGTTGCCACGGGCGCGACACCCATGGGATTTTTGCTGTTCGACCAACCCGCCGCCGCCGGCTTCTTCCTCATTTTGTCAGTCATCGCTTGGTTCAAACATCGCGAAAATATCAGCCGGTTGCTCCGTGGAACCGAAAGTCGCATAGGCGAAAAAAACGCGGCAAGCTGACCCATGTCAGCCAAGCCTCCCTCGTCCAGCACTCAAGCACCCAAATTAGGGTCCGGCATCCCGTTCTCCAGACAACAAAAGATCGACTGGTTGCGCTTGATCCGCAGTGAAAACGTTGGACCCCGCACGTTTTACGATCTCATCGACAATTTTCAAACCGCAAGCAACGCGATGGCCGCCCTCCCAGAGCTTGCCAAGCGGGGCGGTCGTCGCTCTCGCATCAAGGTGTGTAGCCTGGAAGATGCCGAAACCGAGTTGCAAACATTGGAACAGCGGGGCGGCTCCATGATCTGCCGAGGCGAGCCCGCCTACCCCGCGACCCTGCGCTCCATCGACGATGCGCCACCGATTTTGAGCGTGATGGGCAACCCCGATATCCTGTGTGAACCACAGGTGGCCTTCGTGGGCGCGCGCAATGCGTCGCTGGCGGGCATAAAATTTACCGGACACCTCGCCGAAGAGGTGGCTGCCGCGGGCTATGCCATCACCTCCGGGCTTGCGCGGGGGATCGATACCGCAGCCCACAAAGCGGGCCTGGAGACCGGCACGGTGGCTGTCTTTGCCGGCGGCTTAAACGTCACCTACCCGCCAGAAAACGGCCCACTGGTTGAGGCCATCATCGAAAAGGGCGGCGCTATCATCGCAGAAATGCCGCTGGCATGGCAGCCGCGGGCGCAGGATTTTCCCCGCAGAAATCGCATCGTTGCCGGGCTGGCGCATGGTTTGGTGGTTATTGAAGCGGCCCGCAGATCCGGCTCGCTGATTTCCGCACGGCTGGCCAACGAATACGGCCGTACAGTTTTTGCCGTTCCAGGATCACCATTGGATCCGCGCAGCGAAGGCACAAACCTTCTCATCCAGCAGGGCGCGACGTTAATCACCTCGGCCCAGGACATCCTGGACGCCATCGCGCCCTCAATGGGTGAGGAATTCCAAGGCAGCTATTCCCTGCTGGAGGACGAAAGCGACGGTTTTGAAGCAAAGGCCGAACCGCAACAAAGCGACCGTGAGCGTTTTATATCGGCCCTCGATCACACACCGATGGACCTTGATGAGTTGATGCGCTTTGCCCAGCTTGATCCTGCCACCACCCACATCATTTTGATTGAACTGCAGCTGGCCGGCCGGATAGAGCGCCACAGCGGAAACAAAGTGTCGCTGATCTGATCAAAGGGGTTCCACGTAGGTTGCGGTGATCGCATCCAGAATGTTTGCACGGAACGTTAGTCCAACTCACCGTTCAAAAACCGCTCCGCCAAAATCTGAGCCCGCGCATCCGGAACGACCACAGTTTTTTGGTCTGTAGCTGGAAAAACGGTCGGCCGATCATCTGCCAGGGAGTGCGCCTCCATCATCGCCATTTCCAGAAGATAGCCGAGCATCGCCCAATTTTCTGACTGACTCATCACGCGCAGCTCACTCAACAAATCGGCTACATAGGCAGCTTTAGCCAGTGTTTGTCGTCGTGTCTGGTCAGGACCTTGGTTTTCAGAACCCGCGTCTTGGTTGTTTTGTTCGGTTGAAAGTGTTGGCGACGTCGATCGCTTGATCGGCGGCTCGTCGGTCTGCGTCATCACGGCGCGTATCCTCGCGGCAAGCGGGGCAAACCCAAGCTAATACTGGGCCCAAACCCGGTCTCGCCCGTGCAGTCCTGCCCCCCAGCTGAACTGTGCATGCAAAATATCATGCGTACAATATAGTGCAAGATGCTGTGCAGCACTTATTGGTTGTAAGTTGTGGCAAAGTGTCTTTTCGCAACCCATGAGGGCCGTCCACTGCGGGTTTTCAAACGGAGTAGCGTTTGCCTTTGCCCCCGTTCGGGCTTAAGTGCGGTCGAAACGGTCAACGCCTGCCGTGGTGTTTGGGAACAGATAGGTCGCATGAAACTCGTCATTGTTGAGTCGCCCGCAAAAGCCAAAACGATCAACAAATATCTGGGTTCGGGATATAAAGTTCTGGCATCCTACGGCCACGTGCGCGATCTGCCGCCCAAGGACGGGTCGGTTCTGCCGGACGAAGATTTTGCAATGTCCTGGAGCGTGGACAGCCGGTCGAAACCGCGCATGACGGAAATAACAAAGGCCGCCAAGGCCGCCGATTCCCTCATTCTGGCGACTGACCCGGACCGCGAGGGCGAGGCGATCTCATGGCACGTTTTGCAGGTTTTAAACGACAAAAAAGCGCTCAAAGATAAAGACGTTCAACGCGTCGTCTTCAACGCCATCACCAAGAAGTCCGTGCTGGAAGCCATGGCCAATCCGCGCGACATCGATGAACCGCTGGTCAACGCCTATCTCGCCCGCCGCGCCCTCGACTATCTTGTCGGCTTTAATTTGTCGCCTGTTCTGTGGCGCAAACTGCCGGGTGCGCGATCTGCGGGCCGCGTTCAGTCCGTCGCCTTGCGTTTGGTGTGTGAGCGCGAAAATGAGATCGAACAGTTCAAACCACAGGAATACTGGCAGATTGTCGGCGAATTTAAGAACGCCGGCGGTGCGGAATTTGACGCGAGATTGACCAGCTACGACGGCACCAAACTGCAACGCCTGGACGTCAAGACCGAGGCGCAGGCGGAGGAGATAAAGACACATTTGATGCGTTCGGACTTCATCGTTCAAAGCGTCGAAGCCAAGCCAACCACGCGCAACCCCTACGCCCCGTTCACCACGTCCACCATGCAGCAGGAAGCGTCCAGCAAACTCAGTTTCGCCGCATCTCGCACCATGCAGGTGGCGCAAAAGCTCTATGAAGGCATCGATATCGGCGGCGACACAGTGGGCCTCATCACGTATATGAGGACCGACGGTGTACAAATTGCGCCGGAGGCGGTGAACGAAACCCGCGATGTCATCGCAGGAGAATTTGGTGCGGTTTACCTCCCCGAAAAGCCACGTTTTTACTCCTCGAAAGCCAAGAACGCGCAGGAAGCCCACGAGGCCGTGCGTCCAACATCTTTGGCCCGATTACCCAAAGACATGGCACGCCATCTCGATCAAGATCAGGCCCGGTTGTACGAACTGATCTGGAAACGCACGGTCGCCAGCCAAATGGCCTCGGCAAAAATCGAGCGCACGGCCGTTGAGCTTGAAGCAAAAAACGATGGCAAGGTCGCCACGATGCGCGCCAACGGCTCGGTCATCAAATTCGACGGCTTTCTTAAGGTCTACCAGGACACCGCGAAAAAAGATGACGATGAGGACAAGCGTCTGCCACCGATGACGGAAGGCGAAAAGATTTCCCGGGAAGTCATCAACGCCACGCAGCATTTCACCGAGCCACCAGCACGTTTCTCCGAAGCATCACTTATTCGGAAAATGGAAGAATTGGGCATCGGTCGCCCGTCCACCTATGCCTCCACGCTCAAAACGCTCGAGGACCGCGAGTACATCACCATCGACAAACGGCGTCTCATCCCGCAGGCCAAAGGGCGCTTGGTGACATCGTTTCTGGAGAGCTTTTTCAACCGCTACGTCGAATATGATTTCACGGCGGCGCTGGAGGAAAAGCTCGACAAAATTTCAGACAATGAACTGCAATGGCGGGAAGTTTTGCGAGATTTCTGGCGAGAGTTTTCCGCCCATGTAGAAGAAACAAAAGACCTGCGCGTATCGCAGGTGCTCGATACGCTCAACGAAGCGCTGGGCCCCCTGGCCTTCCCGGAAAACGAAGACGGCAGCGATCCGCGGGTCTGCCCCAGTTGCAGCACGGGCCAATTGAGCCTGAAAGTGGGGCGCTATGGCGCCTTCATCGGCTGTTCCAACTATCCCGAATGCAGCTTCACCCGCCAGTTGGGCGCAGAGGGACTGGAGCAATCCAAGGTCGCCAACGATGGGCCGAAAGTTCTGGGCGTTGATCCCAATTTCAACGAAGAGGTGACGCTCAGAACCGGCCGCTTCGGCCCCTATGTGCAGCGCGGCGAAGGAAAGGAAGCCAAACGCGGCAGCATCCCCAAAAGCTGGGACGCGGCGGCGGTCGATTTTGAACAAGCCTTGCAATTGCTATCCCTGCCCCGTGTGGTCGGCAATCACCCCGAGACCGGCAAAGAAATCAAAGCCCGCATCGGACGCTATGGCCCTCTGGTCGAACACGAAGGGAAATACGCAAGCCTCGATTCAGAAGACGAGGTCTTCACCGTAGGCCTCAACCGAGCGGTCGCGGTGCTTGCCGAAAAGGCCGCCAATCCCGGGCGCGGGCGCGGCGCGGCAGCGCTCAAAGACCTCGGCGAACATCCCGAACTTGGCGGCGCCGTCGCTGTGAAAGACGGCCGTTACGGTCCCTATGTCAGTTGGGCCAAAATCAATGCGACCCTGCCCAAGGACACCGATCCTCAGGCCGTCACCATGGACATGGCGGTCAAATTGATCGCCGAACGGGCGGAAAAAACCGGCAAAACGCTGACAAGGGCTGGTGCGCGTAAGAAACCGGCGGCGAAGAAGCCCGCGGCCAAGAAAGCGGCTGCAAAAAAGCCGGTAACAAAGAAGGCTTCGGCCAAAAAGCCTGCCGCAAAGAAAGCCCCGGCGAAAAAGAAAGCAACCACCGCTAAAGCCGCGACCGCGAAGACCAAAACAGACGCTGAAAGCTAGACCGTGACAGGCGCGACGCCCACAAAAGGCGATGTTCAAGAAAAGATCGGCAAGGCCAAAGGCAAAGGCGCTCGGGGAAAACGCTCCGCCGTTCCCACCCGCGACCAGCTGCTGGCATTCTTGGAAGAAAACCCCACTGAAACCGGAAAACGAGAAATCGCTCGCGCCTTTGGTGTGAAGGGCCAAGACAAGATAACCCTCAAAGCCTTGTTGAAAGAACTGACAGACGAAGGTGTTTTGAAAAAGCACGGTCGGCGGGTGAGCACGCCGGGAACCCTCCCCAATGTGACCGTATTGGACATCACGGCGCGGGATCGCGACGGCGGACTTCTGGCCAGACCGGTGCAATGGGATGAGGCCGTGGATGGCCGTCATCCGGTGGTCACCATCATTCCAGAGCGCGCCGCCAAAGGCCCCACGCCGGGCATCGGAGACAGAGTGCTCGCCCGCATCAGCCAGCGGGACAAAGGTGCACCCCGCGCCCGCGTCATGAAGGTACTCGACAAACAGAAGCGGCGCGTGTTGGGCATTTTTCGAAAAGCCAAAGGGACGGACGGTCCGCTGGCAGGCCGTGTGGAGCCCACCGACCGAAAGCGAGACACGCTGCTGATACGCGAAGCAGCCGCCGCCAATGCAAAAGATGGCGATCTCGTGGAGGTCGCCCTCGAAGCCCAAAGCACCCGCGGGCGCAGCCAAGGGCTTCGGCACGGCAAAATCGAAGCTGTGATTGGCAATCCCACATCGGAAAAGGCGATCTCCCTCATCGCGCTACACGAGCACGAAATTCCGGTCGAATTCCCCAAGGAGGTGTTGGACAGCGCGCAAGCCATTCAGCCCGTGACGCCCGGCGATGCCGGGTCCCAGCGGCAAGATTGGCGCGATTTGCCGCTCATCACCATCGATCCCGCCGACGCCAAAGATCACGATGATGCTGTCTTCGCCTGCGCTGATGAGGCGGGCAACAATCCAGGCGGCGTGATCGTGACGGTCGCCATAGCAGACGTCGCAAGCTACGTCACACCCCATTCCCCCATGGATCAAGAAGCGGGCAAACGCGGAAACTCGGTCTACTTTCCGGACCGGGTTGTGCCCATGCTGCCGGAACGCATTTCCAACGATCTGTGTTCGCTGCGCGAAAACGAAGACCGCCCGGCCCTTGCCGTCCAAATGGTGTTTGGTTCGGACGGCCAAAAGCGCAGCCACCGCTTCCACCGCATCCTCATGCGATCCCACGCCCGTTTGAGCTACGAGGAAGCGCAAGCCGCCATCGATGGCGAAGCTGCGCCGCGCGCGAAACCTTGGTTTGAACCCGTCCTGGAACCGCTTTGGGCCGCCTATGGCGTGTTGCTGAAGGGTCGGGACGCGCGCCAACCCCTAGAGCTCGACATGCCCGAGCGCAAAATCAAACTTGATGACGCCGGCAATGTGGACCGCGTCTTCACACCGCCTCGACTGGACGCCCACAAGCTCATCGAAGAGTTCATGATTCAGGCCAATGTCTGCGCGGCAGAGACGTTGGAAAAAGAACGCCACCCCCTGATCTACCGCACCCACGATGCGCCATCCCTCGCCAAACTTGAAAGCCTGCGCGAGTTCTTGCGCACCCTAAACATCCCTCTCGCAAAGGCCGGCCAGCTGCGGCCAGAATCGTTCAATGGAATTTTGGAAAAGGTGCGCGGTTCGCAGAACCAGGACCTGGTGAACCAAGTGGTGTTGCGCAGCCAGTCCCAAGCCGAATACAGCCCGCAAAACATCGGCCACTTTGGCCTCCATCTGGCAAAATATGCGCACTTCACGTCACCCATCCGCCGATACGCAGACCTCATCGTCCACCGCGCCCTCGTTGGTGCCTTAGCGCTTGGGGATGGCGGTCTAACCGGCCCTGAGATTGAAATGCTGGAAGCTATCTCCGGAGATATTTCTGCTGCCGAACGCCGCGCCATGCTCGCCGAACGCCAAACCATCGACCGGCTGATCGCCTCGCACCTATCGGAAAAAATTGGAGCAGACTTCGCGGGCCGCATCAACGGCGTGACCAGAGCAGGCCTGTTCGTCACCCTTCATGACACCGGCGCAGACGGTTTCATCCCAATTTCCCAGTTGGGCGACGAATATTTCCAGTTTGATGAGGCCGGCCACCGGGTGATCGGCGAAATCACCCGCACGCAGTTTCAAATGGGAGACACCGTGAACGTACGGCTTGTGGAGGCCGCACCCGTTGCCGGCGCTTTGCGTTTTGAGATGCTGTCGGAGGGTACAAAGGCCAAGGACATGCCACGAGGCCGCCGCACAAAAAGCGCGGCCCCCCATAAACGACCCCGACGCTCTTCCCGCGGGAGACGGTAACCCGAATGCCAGTCGAAATCAGCCACAGCCCAATCCCCACCATGGAAGACAAACGCCCCCTGTGGCGTGCCATGGCCCGCGGGTGGCGTGGACACTGCCCCCGTTGCGGGGAAGGAAGACTGTTTGCCAAATGGTTGAAGGTCGACCACACCTGCGGGCATTGCGGTGAAGAGCTGCACCATGAGCGGGCGCATGATTTGCCGCCTTATCTCAATATTTTTATCGTGGGTCATGTCGTCGTTGCCCTTCTGATGGTGGTGGAAGCGGCTGTGGATTGGTCGCTTACGGTCCATCTTCTGGTTTGGACGCCCCTTGCCCTGGGTCTCAGTCTGGTCATGATGCAGCCCATCAAAGGGGCTGTGGTTGGGCTTCAATGGGCGCTCAAAATGTTCGGTTTTGGCGGCCATGACGTCGGCGGTGAAACCAACGATACAAGCGATGTGAGCTAAAGGAACGGAATGTCTATGGCGGACGTCTCAAGCCAATCGAAAATACCGCTCAAGGGCGGCATGAGCCGCGATGCGATGGACGAAGCAGCGGCCATGGATGGTTCCCGACGCAGCCCCAACATGCCGCCCCGGGACGCGGCTACGCTTATCATTCTGGATGGTAGCGGGCCGAAGGCGAGGATGCTGATGGGTCGGCGCCATGAGGACCACAAATTCATGCCCGGCCTTTTTGTGTTTCCCGGCGGGCGCGTTGATCCCGCCGACGGCTCTATGGAAGCGGGTTCCGAGCTTGAACCGATCATCGAAGACAAGATCGTTCGCCACCTCAAAAAACGCCCCACCCGCCGCCGCGCCCGGGCACTTGCCTTGGCCTGCCTGCGGGAGACCTATGAGGAAGCGGGTCTGTTGCTTGGCGAGCCAGGGGATCTGAACAGCAAAACAAGCCATCCTGATTGGGCCGCCTTCGTGAAACACGGCGTGACGCCCACCCTTGATCCACTGCGCCTCGTTGCCCGCGCGATCACCCCTCCGGGCCGGACACGGCGTTTTGACGCTTGGTTTTTTGCAACGAAAGCGGAGCACATCGTCAAAGAGCTTCCCGAGGGAGAGTGGCCATCGGGAGAACTGCAAGACCTTCACTGGCTGACCATTGATGAAGCGATGGAGCTAGAATTGCCGGTCATCACTGTCACCGTGCTGGAGGAGTTGCGCAAACGGCTGAACGACGATCCGGACCTTCTGCCCAGCACCGATCTTCCGTTCTTCCACCTGCGGGGCAAAACGTTTCTAAAGGACATGATTTAAACGCGGGCTGCACCCGGAAGGCGCTCGACGCTTGACTTTTAGGCCGCCTCCTCTACACCCCAACCACCGCAGTGCCGAAAGGTGCTGATGATCATTATTTGCGACTCGAGACGGCAGACCTCTGACCAGCGCTCGACTGTTCCAAGGACACGACCATGGCTAAAGCAACCACCATCAAGGTGCGCCTGAACTCGACCGCTGACACCGGGTTCTATTACGTCACCAAAAAGAATTCTCGCACCATGACCGAAAAACTGGTCAAGCGGAAATACGATCCCGTCGCGCGCAAGCACGTGGAATTCAAAGAAGGCAAGATCAAGTAAGCCACAGGCCCTTGAGACGCACAAAAAAAGCCGCCCACTTGGGGCGGCTTTTTTTTATGCATGGTTTTGCTATGCGGTCGGTTCATTTGAAAAATGAAAAGAAGCGGATCGGTAGCCGACCGGTGTGAAACTACGAGGAGGCAATTTGCACGACCGGTCGACCGATCCAGTTCCCGGGTGATGCGGCGGGCCCGGGCTCTGGAACGAAACGCCGTAGCATCCCGCGGCCCACATGTGCTGCAAAGCACCCGCCGTTGCAATCACCACCAACCGAGATTTCCCTTTATTAGTAAAGCGTTAACGTCAACAAACAGAGTAAATTTTGGCCGGGTCAAACGGCACGCCAGCAGTCTTCATTCGTCAGGACGTCGCGCACGGTCCAAACAGTGCAAAGGCGAACAGGTAGCCAAAACCGCTTCTGGAGCCGGTAAGGAGAGAGTGCTGAGCAACCTGTTCGAAAAATTTGGAAAGTCGCAAAAAGGATCCTTTTTGCATCGAGTGAATGATACGGTAGACAATGAGCCGAGAAGCAGAACGCATACCAGTTTCAGACGCGTATCTCCGCGCTGTCGGTCGCGCCACATACAATTTCTCATATCTTGAGTGGGGTATCGTTTGGCTGTCCGAGACGCTTGAGCGTGGTTTTCTGGATAAGGTCTCGAGAATGACGGCTGGGCAGATTGCAGAACATTTCTCTCGTTTAACTAGCAAGCTAGAAGGCGAAGATGGTGAACGGTTGATCGCCCTAGCCCGTACATTCACCGAATTGGTTGTAGACCGAAATCGATTGATGCACGGAAATCCGTACACAGCGGATGGCGGGGTTCAGCAACTTTCCTACAATGGCAAGCACGGAAGAAAGCAATGGACCGAGTCTGATATCATGGACTTCGCTGACAAGGTTGCGTCAGCATCCATTGAATCTGGTCAACTCCTGCATGGTGGACGGTATGAAAATTGGAAATCAAGCTAGATATTTTGCGACAAGTTTTTGCGACATCTAAGTCGTTGAAACTACACGCTCCAAAAAGCCGTTGCAAAAACCTTCGTTTCTGCGAAATGGGCCAAGTCTATATCTAAACGACCCCAGTGCTATCTTCACGACAAAGTGGGCTCAATCCCGTCCCCGCGACAGCCTGATCACAAACAACCGCACGCAGCCTCACCCAACGCGTCCAAACCTCGCACCGCGCAAAATCCTCAAGCGGCCGCTTGCACGACCTGGTTGCGGCCGTTGCGTTTGGCTTCGTAGAGCGCTTCGTCGGCGCGTTTCACCAGATCTCCGGCGTGGTCTTGGGGGCCTTGCAACGATGCGATGCCGGCGCTGACGGTGGCGGAGAACAGTCCATATCCGTCA
>JBCBCT010000041.1:0-9237 GCA_038530365.1 Pseudomonadota bacterium
TTTGGCCAGCGCACAGTGAGGGGCGAATCATCCATATTCAACCACCGTACACACAGACAACGTGTTTCGCCCGCCCGTCAAAGCTGCATCGCATCATCGATGAGATTTTCAGCCGCTTCCGCCAAAAGCGTATCATTGGCCTCGCCAGGCACGGACTCCTTGCCAATTTCCAGCATTATGGGCACGGCCAAAGGCGACACACGGTCGAGGTCCTGATGGACAATGTGACCACGGATACGCGCCAGCATGTCCCCCAGCCGGCGAATGTCGAGCAGGCCCGTTGCGGCATCATCGCGAGTCGCCTGCATCAAGATGTGGTCAGGCTCGTGTTCACGCAAAACATCGTAGATCAAGTCCGATGAAATCGTGACCTGACGTCCGCTCTTTTCCTGACCCGGGTGGTTTTTCTCGATGAGGCCGGCAATCAGCGCGCAGTGGCGGAAGGTGCGCTTGAGCATGAAACTGTCTTCCATCCAGGCTTCCAGATCATCCCCCAACATGTCTTCGTCAAACAGGCTGGCGAGGGAAAGACGCCCGTCGCGGATCATCTCTCCCACATCATCAAGACCCCAAATGCACACGCAATAATCTGTCGCGACAAAACCCACGGGCCGCGCGCGGGCGCGCTCCAACCGTTTGGTGAGCAACATGCCAAACGTTTGGTGGGCCAAACGGCCTTCAAACGGATAGGCCACCAGATAATGGCGCTCGCCCCTTGGAAAGGTTTCCACCAACATCTGATCTGTCCGCGGCAAGATTGACCGCCGTTTTTGAACCTTGAGCCAATCCGACACCTGCCCCGGCAGCTTGTCCCAGGTGTCGGGGTTGGCGAGCATGCTGCGAATGTGGTCGGCAAGATACGTTGTGAGCGGAAATTTTGAACCCGCATACATCGGCACCATAGGCTGATTGGACTGGGCCGGGGTGACGATGGCCTCGTTTTCGCGGATCCCTTCAAAGCGCAGGATCTGGCCCGAAAACATAAACGTGTCGCCCTGCACCATCTGTTCGAGGAAATATTCTTCAAGTTTCCCCAACACCCTGCCACCCCGGCTGGCAGTCAGGCCCTTGCGGTCACGCTTGGCAAATCGCAGCAGCCGCACGGTGAGAGAGGGGGCTTCGTAAATGGTGCCGCTATTGAGACGGTATTGCTGGGCAAACCTTGGGTGGGTCAGCCGCCATGTCCCGTCTTCGGTGCGTTTGATTTTGGCGAACCGTTCGTAGGTTTTCAGCGCATAACCGCCGGTGGCTACAAAATGGACGCAGCGTTCAAACGTGTCCCAATCGAGATCGGAATAGGGCGCAGCGCTGATGATCTCGTCATATAGATCATCCTCATGAAACGGTGCCGCCACCGCCATGCCGAGAATGTGCTGACACAACACGTCGAGCGCGCCGTGGCGCAGGGGCGGCGTGTCCTGGTGGCCGAGATAATTTGCATCCAGCGCCGCCTGGCATTCCATCGCTTCAAACCGGTTGGCGGGCACCAGCACGGCGCGGGACGGTTCATCCATTCGGTGATTGGCGCGGCCAATGCGCTGTGCCAATCGGCTGGCTCCTTTTGGGGCCCCCATGTGCAAGACCATGTCCACATCCCCCCAATCGATCCCCAAGTCGAGGGTCGAGGTGGCCACCACAGCCTTCAGCGCATTTTGGCCCATGGCAGCCTCCACTTTGCGGCGCTGCTGAACGTCCAACGAACCGTGGTGCAGGGCGATGGGAAGACTGTCTTCATTGATGCGCCAGAGGTTTTGAAACAGGAACTCCGCCTGGCTGCGGGTGTTGACAAAGATCAGGCACGTGCCGTTGTCTTTGATGATGTCATAGACCTCATGGACGGCGTGACGGGCGGAATGCCCGGCCCATGGCAGACGCTCCTGGGTGTCGAGAATTTTGATCTGGGGTTTTGCGCCGCCCTTGACAGTGACCAGACCTGCCTGGGCTGCCGCGGTGATATCCGCCGTGCGATTTTGCGGCACAAGCCAACGGCAGAGTTCGTCCGGGTTCGACACGGTGGCCGACAGTCCGATGGTTTTAAGCCTGGGCCGTAACTTCCAAAGCCGCGCGAGGCCGAGTGCAAGCAAATGGCCACGCTTGGAAGTGACCAAAGAGTGGAGCTCATCAAACACCACGGTGCGCAAATTGCCGAAGAAATGGTCGGCATCTTTGTTGGCGAGGAGAAGCGCCAATTGTTCGGGTGTGGTGAGCAAAATATCCGGCGGATTGGTTTTTTGTCGCTGCCGCCTGTGGGCGGGGGTGTCGCCGGTGCGGGTCTCCAGACGGATGGGGAGATCAAGTTCCTCGATGGGCGTTTCAAGATTGCGTTTGATGTCCACCGCCAGGGCTTTTAGCGGGGAAATATAGAGCGTGTGCACGCCAGCCTTTGCCGCAGCGCTGCCCGGTTCCGGGCGGCCACGGCGCGCCAGATCGACCAGGGTTGGCAGGAAGCCGGCCAGCGTCTTTCCAGCCCCGGTGGGCGCAATCAAAAGGGTCGATTCACCCCGTTCACTGCGGGCTAAAAGCTCCAACTGGTGGGGTCTGGGGGACCAGCCCTTGCCGGCAAACCAATGCGCGAAGGCGGCCGGCAGCACACCAGAGTCCACGCCGGAATCCACGTTGAGGTCCTCCGTGTCAAATGGCACGGAGGGGGATTGAATCCGTTGGGCTGCGCTTTCTTTCACCATGCGCCTACCGTAAGCTCATGGCAGCCATTCGTCGACCGAAACCGGAAACGCCCCACCCGCCATGCTGCGCAACAGTGTCACAAGATTTGGCGCACGGCTTAGGACGGCAGGCGACGCGTGGGCTGGCCAAGCCGTATCGCAACCGACACGGGGCCGTGCCGCTTTGCTTGGTCTTGGTATCGGCCTGGGGCTTATGCTTTCAGGATGTCAGGACGCGGCTTCCCCCACAAAAGGCGTCTTGCCGTTTACCGGGCCCATGGTTTTGGCAATTTCCTGGCAGCCAGCCTTCTGCGAGCGGGCGCAAAGGCGGCGCGAGTGCCGGACACAAACCGCTGATCGCTATGACGCAAACCACTTTTCGCTCCACGGGCTTTGGCCGCAACCGGCCAGCAATACTTATTGCGGGGTGAGCGCGGACCAGGAACGGCTGGATCGCGACGGCAAGTGGCGGCGTCTGGACATGGAACGGCTGCCCCAAGCGCTGTGGGATCGGTTGCGCAGCACCATGCCCGGCACACGTTCCAACCTGCACCGGCACGAGTGGGTGAAGCACGGCACGTGCTATTCAAAAACCGCCGAAACCTATTACGCCCATTCTCTCGGTTTGATGGATGCTCTCAACGCGTCGTCCGTGCGGGCGCTTTTTGGCAAAAACATTGGCCGCTCGTTAAGAAACAGCGAAATTCGCGCCGCCTTCGATAAGGCGTTTGGTGCCGGTGTGGGGGACCGCGTTCGGGTGTCTTGCCGCCGCGATGGCAGGCGCGAGTTGATCGTTGAACTGACTTTGGGTTTAGCGGGTGCAATCAGCGCTCCCAACATGAGTGCCGCTGATTTGGGTGCTTTGGCCCTCGCCGCGCCCACGACACGGCCAGGCTGTCCGGTGGGCATCGTGGATCCGGCGGGATTTCAGTGATGCGCGTGTTGCTGTTTCTCGTCCCGGTGCTGTTTGGGCTCAGTGCAGTTTTTTGGGTACAACCGTCCATTGCGCAGGATCTGGCGCAGGGTGTGGCGCAGGGTCAAGCCGTTGCGGCGCGGGCGGAAAACGCAACGGATTTTTCACCGCTCACCCCACCGGCTGCGGGGTCCGGCAACACCTTTACCCGTGATCTGGCTGGCACCATTCAACGCACCAAAGGCACCTATTTGCCGGAAGGCGCACCGTTGGACGTCAAACGGCGGGCCGTTCACCCAAGAGATAGCGGGCGCATCCCACTTGATTGGGACACGCGGCGCGTGCTCGGAGCCCTGGCCGTTGCATTGGTCCTCGGGTTTTTAGTGTATTTGATTTGGCGATCGGGATGGGTGCAAAGTCTGCTGAACGCCCGCCGCAAAACGCTGATTGGCACCGATACAAATGGCCTCAACGCCGCCCAGTCCGCCCGCGTGCCGCGCGCTACCCGAGATCAAATTTTGGCCGCCAGTAGCCCACGGTTGGGGCTGCAAATGTTTATGCGCTCGGTGCTGGAACGGGCTGCACAGGAGAGCAAGGTTCCGCTCCGGCGAGCCATGACAGGTCGTGAAATTTTGCGCCGCTTGCCGCCGGCTGCACCGCACAAAGACGTGCTGGGCAGGCTCTTGCGCATGGCGGAGCCCGTTCTTTTCGGAGACGATACGATTACAGCCGATGAATTGCGCGCTTTGGTGGACCAACACGGCAATCTACTCACCACCACTTCAATGCCACCATCGGGGCGTCCGGCATGAGTGTGGCCCCACTACAAAATCATGCACAGACCCAGGCAAAAGGTGCTGGGCCCGTGGTCAGCAACAGCAACGGGGCGGCTGCCTCGCGCCGGGGCGTTCCTGGCCTTGTTGTGCCGCTTCTATTGATCAGCGCGGTGGTGGCTGTTGCAGTCTATCTTATCATCACCGCCAAACCGTCCCTCGATCGGTCCATCATCGGATTTCAAGGGTTTGCTGTCGCTGCGCAAAAGGCAGGACTGGATATCGTGACCCACAGTGGCGGATCGTCCTTAGACAGTCGGGCTTTCGGGCTGCGCATCCTGCCGCTTTACGATGGTAACTTCGCCAGTACAGACCGCCAAAACGAAGGCGACACAGACGGTGTACTGCGTGAAATGCCACGTTGGGCGTTTCAATCAAAGGTTCGGACTGTCCCAACCCTTGTCGTGCTGCCCAAATGGACCCGCGGTGCCTGGGAGAGGGAGATTTTGCACGAAGACTTCTTCTTGCCCACAAATGCCCTTGGCGTTCCCATGAACCTGCGGGGCGCTCAGTTTCGAGGGTCTGTTGTGCGCGGTGAGCCCCGTTTTGTGTCCGGCGCATCACAGCCGCTCAACAGCCAAAGCGGGGATGTTTTGCTACAGGGCTTTCCCGCCTTTGATCTGGCCGTCTACGCCCCTCAAACTGTACGAATGTCGACGATCAACACAGGCAACACGCGATGCGTCACGCTCATCGCGTGGGACAATCGACCGCTGCTTCTTCGCTGCGGCGAGCGCCGCTCCGGGGAACCAAGGGCGCGGCGGAAACGCAATGAGGTCGGGTTTTACTTGCTCACCGACCCCGATGTCATGAACAACCATGGAGCGGGACACGCGCAGAATTTCGCGTTCAGCCTGGCACTTGTTAAAGCCCTGTCGGGCGAAAAACCGGTGGTGATGGATTTCAGCACCACGATCGACCGCGCCCGAAACAGAAATTCAGGCGGCCGCCAGTTTTCCGATTTGGCGCAGTTCTTCATGCCGCCATTTACGCTTTTCTGGTTGGCGTTCCTGCTTCTTGCGATCTTCACTCTGTGGCGATCCGGCATCCGACAATCGCCGATCCGTAACCGTGAAGACGTGCGAACTATCGCAGCCTCCCGTTTGAGCATGGTGGACGGAGAAGCTGCGATCTTCCGACCCGCCGGCTCGCCACAAAACGACGGACGGATCAGCGAACGCTATATCGCCAACCGAATTGCGGCCCTCGAAGACCACATTTTGGGCCGGATTGATGGGCCCGCCGACCAACGCGGAGCCGCTTTGCTGCGTGTTTTGGACGCCCGCAATCCGGACCTCGGCGAACGACTGACCAATCTTCGGCGCATGCGGTTTGGAGACAGTGCGCGCGGTCGAGACCGCACCATCATTGCCGCCCTTCAAGACCTTGAGACACTCGAAACTGAGATCAAAGATGAATTTAGAAGACCTGCGAAACCTCGCCGATAAGATTTCCGGTGAGATCAACAAGGCCGTCTACGGTCAAAACGAAGTGGTGGAGCTGCTGCTGGTAAGCCTGTTTGCCCGCGGTCATTGTCTTCTTGAAGGGCCGCCAGGAACGGCCAAGACCCTTTTGGCGCAAAGCCTCGCCACTGCCCTCGATATGGATTTCAAACGCATTCAGTTCACGCCAGATCTGATGCCGGGGGACGTGATCGGCACCAACCTGTTTGATTTCAAAACATCGACCTTCAACCTCATCAAAGGTCCCATCTTCACCGATATTTTGCTGGCTGATGAGATCAACCGTGCACCGCCCAAAACCCAGTCCGCGCTGCTTCAGGTCATGAACGAGCGCACCATCACCATCGATGGCAAGGACTATTCGGCGGGCGATCTGTTTTTCGTCATCGCCACCCAAAACCCCATCGAAAGCCAAGGCACCTATCCTCTGCCGGAGGCGCAACTCGACCGCTTCCTGTTCAAACTGCCCCTGGACTTTCCGGCCCGGGACGATGAACTGACGATCCTGCAACGCCATGCCGCCCAACCGCTAGAGCATGACGCCCGGCGCGCGGCCATTGTGCCCGCAGCTCGGCTGGCTGACATCTCGGAGGGTCAGGCGGTGGTGGACGGCATCCTGCTGGACGATAAAATTTTGAACTACGTCCTCGATCTGGTGCGCGCGACCCGTGATGATTTAGGTCTGATCCACGGCGCATCGACCAGGGCTGCGGATGCGCTGTGCGGTGCGGTGCGGGCGGCGGCTGCCCTGGACGGGCGGGATTATGCGCTGCCCGACGATGTGAAACGCTTGTTTGTGCCCGCTATCGCCCACCGCTTGGTGGTGAGCCCAACGGCGGAAATTGAAGGGCGGACCGCCACCGACATTTTGGAAGGTATCGTGAACCAGGTGGCCGCGCCGCGATGATCGTCCCCTCGCCGATCTTTTTGAAGGCTGCGCTCGTTGCCACGCTCATGACCCTTGGAGCGGTGTTTGGCAGCGGTGTGCCGGCTTGGCTTTTTGCGCTGCCAGGGCTCCTGTTGCTTCTCATCAGTCTTTGGGACGGCACAATGGCCTTGTTTTCACCGCGCCCGCAGGTTGAAGGGCTGATCGACGATCAGGTGTTTGTGGCCGAGCATGGCCAGCTGGAGTTTCGCCTGTCAGCGCGAAACGGGGAACCATGGCAGCCCAGGGCCACGCCACAGAATCTGCGCAAATTTGTCCCCAAAGCCGCTTTGGCGGGGAACCCCCTCATTCGTTTCACGGTGCCCGAGGGCTTGCTGTGCGACGAGGAGTTGCCCGTTCAGGCCGGTTTGTCTGTCACAGATTTCCAAGCGGTGAAACGGGGCTCTTGGGGGATTGATACCGTTTGGATTGTCTGGACAAGCCCGCTTGGTCTTTTTGATGTCAGCGCAAAACGGGATGTCGGCCTCACCACGGCCTGCGTGCCCAACATCCGCACCATCCAGTCCGGCGAAGTGACGCTACAGGTCCGTGATGCCCTGTTTGGGGCAAAAACCATGGCGACCCGCGGCTCCGGCACGGAATTTCACCAGTTGAGCGAATTTTCCTACGGGATGGATGCCCGAGCCATCGACTGGAAGCAGTCCGCCAAGCACCGGGCGCTCCACGTCAAAGAACGGCAGGCCGAAACCAATCACCAAATCATTATTGCCATCGACCACGGTCATTTGGCGCGGGAAGAGCTCGACCACGTGTCCCGGCTGGACCACAACATCCATGCAGCTCTCGCCCTGACCTGGGCGGCTCTCATGGCGGAAGACCAGGTTGGGCTGTTTCTTTTTGCCGACCGGCCCTCACTCTACCTGCCACCCCAGGGCGGGCGACGCACGTTTGCCCAGATCCGGTCGCGGGTGGCGGATGTGGCGCTACAAGATGCGCAGACCAACCATGTTTTGGGACTTTCAACCCTGCAAAGCGCCCTGGCGCGACGCAGCTTGGTTGTGGTGTTGTCCGATTTTTCCGACCCACTGAGCGCTGAATTGCTGGTGGATTACCTTGCCGGTTTGCAGCGACGCCATCTGGTGGTGTTTGTGAGCCTGCGGCCCGTGGATCTGCACCAAACAGCCCGACACCGCGCCCGTTCCATGGATGATGTGTCAGCAGCCGTGTCGGCTGACGCACTGTTGAAGGAACGCGCGGCAATCTTTGGCAAAATGCGGCGACTGGGAATTGATGTCATCGAATGCGACCCGGGCGATGCGCTCACGCAGATCGTCAATGCCTATCTCGATGTGAAAGCGAGGGCACGCCTGTGAACGCGACCCCCAACACTCTTGATCCGGACGGCAATCCTGTTGCGGGTGATGTCGACGTTGACAGGGGCGCAACCGTTGATGCCCGGTCCGTTCGTTTCAGAAAAGCGCGGGAAAAGGAATGGCTGGAACTCGCCGGCCTTTTGCAACGGGTGGAGCGTCGGGGGGTGGCAAGCCTCGGGTTTGAAGAGGCGCAACGGTTTAGCGCGCTGTATCGACAAACCATCAATTCTCTTTCGCTCGCGCGGTCGATCTCCCTCGATACCGCGCTTCTGACTTATCTCGAAAACATCAGCACCCGCGCTTATCTCGCCGTCTACGCACCACGGGAACGGCTCGACAAAGCGATCCTGCGCTTTTTCTTCACCTCTGGACCGCAAGCGGTGCGCCGCAACGCTTGGTATGTTTTGCTGGCGACATTCCTCTTGGCGCTGGGGGGCGCGGTGGCCTACGCGCTGGTGCTGAACGATTCGACCTGGTTCGACGCCTTTGTTCCCGGCGGCTTATCCCAAGGCCGCGGCCCTGGCGCCTCAGAAGAGACATTGCGACGGATCATTTATCCCGAGGGGCGGTGGTTTGGCTTTGAAAGTCTCAGCGCGTTTTCCGTTCGCTTGTTTACGCACAATACCGGGGTTGCGATTTTCTCGTTCACTTTGGGCATTATGGCGGCTGTGCCAACGGCGTTTCTCGCGTTTTATAACGGCACGATCCTGGGGGCGTTTTTCGCGGTCCACGGCGAAAAGGGCTTGGCCCTTGATCTCTTGGGTTGGCTGTCCATCCACGGCGTGACGGAAATTGCAGCGCTTTTGTTTGCAGCCGCAGGGGGTTTCAAACTGGGGGCCGCGATCCTCTTTCCCGGCGACAACACCCGCGCCCGGGCACTGCGGCTGGCAGGGCCAGACGCCGTCAAATTGGCGGTTCTTTCCGCCGTTATGTTGCTTCTTGCGGCGGTACTGGAAGGGTTTGGTCGCCAATTAATCACCGATTTGACGGCCCGTTTGGTGATCGGCTGGGGAATCGGCGCGCTGTGGTTGTTTTGGATTTTGCGGGCCGGACGCGAGACCAAAGGAGCATGGACGTTTGATCTCCCAGACGAAGCCCCGTTCGAC
>JBCBCT010000041.1:9335-25427 GCA_038530365.1 Pseudomonadota bacterium
AGACTTACAAAGGCCGAAAAACAGGCGCGAAAACGTGAACGGCAGCGCCTCGTCATCATGCCCCCGGAGGGTGTGAGCCTGACCCTTGTGCCTGCCGGATTGGGAGCGCGGCTGGGCTCGCAATTGCTCGATCTGTTCATCACCATCGCGTTTCTCGTCGCGTTCATTTGGGCGGCGCTCTACGCGTTTGACGGGTTCAGCGGTGGCTCGTTTATTCTCATTCTCCTGGCCGTGTTTTTCATCCGCGTGCCCTACTATGTGATCTGCGAAATCATCCTGAACGGGCAAACGCTGTCAAAAAAACTGCTCGGCCTGCGCACCGTGTCGATTAATGGACGGGGGCTGACGATTTACCAGATCGTGGTGCGCAATTTGATGCGGGAAATCGAGTTTTTCGCACCGGTCACGTATCTGTTGGCTTTCAACGCCCAATCCATTGTCTTTGGCACCATCGCTGCCATCTGGTCATTGGTTGTCGTGATCGTGCCGTTCCGCAACCGCTGGAACCAACGGCTGGGGGACATTCTGGCGGATACAGCTGTCATCGAAACGCCCAAGCCCACCCTGCTGTCAGATGTAGCCGTTCAATCGGCGGGCAAGGTGCGGGACACGGTGAGCGATGCCTATGCCTTTACGCGCGCGCAACTGGACTATTATGGGCGGCACGAATTGCAGGTTTTGGAACAGGTTTTGCGTGAAGGCACGGTGGTGGACGAGAAAAAGGCGTTTGATCGATCCGTCGCGCTTCTGCGCATCGTCCGTCAAATCCAACGCAAGATCGGTCATGATGCGCAGGTCAAACGCGAGGATGCGGAGCGTTTTCTAGAAGCGTTTTACCGCGCCCAACGAACCTATTTGGAAGAGCGGGGCCTGATGGGGGATCGGCGGGACAATAAATTCTACCGCGAGGGCACGCCCGAAAACGCCTCATCGGGCGGGTAGAAAGATCTCAAAACAGGCCCCCGGCGGCGGCCGATTGGCCAGTTCAATATGCCCGCCATGGGCGGTGACGAGTTCTGCAGCGATGGCCAAGCCAAGGCCCGTGCCGCCCTTTCGTCCGTTGGTTTTGAACGCTGCAAAAAGCCCGTCCCGGGCCGCGGGCTCAACCCCTGGACCGGTGTCCGATACGAAGATCGCAACACCGTCGTTGCGGGGTTCGGCTTGGATCGTCAAACGGCGCACCAGGTCATCGCCCTGCATGACCTCCATGGCCTGCACAGCGTTGCGCGACAGGTTCATAAGAATGCGGAAAAGCTGCTCCGGGTCGGCGGAAATTTCCAGATCCTGTGGGACAGCGTTTACCCATTGCACGCCTTGTGTGTCATCGCCCGTCAGGTCCAGCGCCAGGGCCTCGGCGACATCCTCACACAGTCGATAGAGCCGCACGATTGCCCGTTTGGGCTTGGCTTCGCCGGCGCTGCCATAGGCGAGCACGGATTGGGTGTAGTCGGCTGCCCGATCAATGGTACGCACCAAGCGGGGGGCGAGACGCTGGACGGTGGGGTCTGGAAGGCTGGTGAGGCGGTCGGAAAACAGCGACGCAGACGACAAAATATTGCGCAAATCGTGGTTGATCTTGGACACGGCGAGGCCAAGGTCTGCCAAATGCCGCCGTTGTTTTAAGGTATCGCGCACCTGTCGTTGCATTTTATGCAACTGCTCTTCGGCCACGCCGATCTCATCATCCCGCCCCGACAGATCGACCAGGCCGTCCTCGCTTTCCGGGTTTTTGGCAAACGCCAACATCGTGCTCGACATGCGCTGCATGGGTTTGATCAAAAACGCGCGCAGCACCACAAAAACCAAGATGGCGGTGACAATAGAAATCAGCAGCGAAATCAGCAACACATTGCGCGCATAACTCAACATCGCATCGCGCAGCGGCTTTTCCTCCATCACCAGTTCCAACGTCCCAGCCCTTTGTTCCATGGGGCCAAAGACGCGGATCACCCGGTTGCCGCCAAACACCAACGTATCAAGGGCATCGCGGATCGACTGCACCGCCGCCCAGCGCCCTGGTTGGGTGAGTGTGACGTGTTGGGCGATTTGACGGGGGGCCTGACGGCTCAGCAGGATGCGGCTTGCCCCGTCGCGACGGACCACGATCATGTCGGTGCGGGTAAGGTCGAGCAATTGGCGCTTAATCTCTTCGGTGGCCGCGGCGCTGTCCATGCTTTGGAGCGTCAAACTCGCCGCCTCCGCAGTGTTGAAATGCCGGGCCAGCCAAATGAGGCGATAATTCGCCACCGAGGGAATGAAGACAAAGACCTCAATCAACATGATGAAGACAGAAGTCAGCACCAGCAATTTGCCCGACAGACCCCGTGGCAACAGCCGAGAGCGCCGAGACCGACGCTCTTTTATTGCGTCTTCAGGCTCTTTGGACGCGCCGTTTTCGTGGGGCAGTTGGTTCAAGGCTCAACCTGTGTCGCCTGCAAATCATCGATAGGAACCTCCACGCGCAAACGTGGCCAAAACGAGACCTGCGGGACGCCCTGCCTTCCCCTTAGCCGAATTTTTGCAAAAAGCGTACCACGCCTCGAATAAAGGGCTTTTTGGGAACCGGGGCATAAAAAGATGTGGCGGCCCGCTTCCCGATTTCGCTGACGGTTGGATAAGGCGGCACATAGCCTGCGATGTCCCGCACCTTGAGTTTCTGGCTCACGGCAAGCGCCCACATGTTCATCATTTCCCCGGCCATGGCACCGGCGATGGACACGCCAACGATCAAGCCGTTTTTGCGTGCCATGATTTTAATGAGCCCGTCGGTTTTGCGATCGGCCTGGGAGCGGTCGTTTTCAGCGTAAGGCCAGCGCAAAATGGTGAGATCTTTGTATTTCTCCCGGGCGCTCGCCTCCGTCTCCCCGACATGGGCAAGCTCCGGGTCGGTATAGGTGCACCATGGAATGATGCCCGTGTTTTGCTTTGCCGGCAGGCGAAACAGAAGAGCACGGACGACAAGCCCGGCTTGATAGCCTGCGACATGGGTGAATTGCAGACCACCAGCCACATCCCCCACCGCATAGACCCGGCGATTGCTGGAGCGCATCTTGTCGTTCACCGTGATGCCGCGGCGGGTGTACTTAACCCCGGCTTTTTCAAGATCGAGACCGTCGACGGTGGCGGCACGCCCGGTGGCGACAAGCAAGGTGTCGCCGTCAAGACTGTCGGCCCCCGTTTCCATTTCAACGTTGACCCGCACACGGCCACGGTCCAAGGGCGCAACGCTGGTAACCTTCGTGCCTTCTAGAATAGTCACGCCTTCGTCCCGCAATCGGTCGAGGACGATCTGCGCCAATTCCGGATCATCCTTACCCAGGGCCTTTTGGCCTTCAACGACGGTGACTTTTGCGCCCAGCCGGTGGTGGGCTTGGGCCATTTCAAGACCGATGGGACCCCCGCCGATGACGATCAGACTGCCCGGATTGCGCGTGCGCTGAAACAGCGACTCGTTGGTTTCATAGGACACTTGATCGAGGCCGGGTATCGGCGGGACAAATGCGCTCGATCCTGTGGCCACAACGAAACGCCGGGCTTTGATGGTTGTGTCGCCGGCGACAACGGTTTTCCCATCGAGGAAACGGGCGTGTTCTCGCAGCACCGTTACACCCAGGGATTCAAAGCGCTCCTGGCTGTCCATCGGCGCGATGGTATCGATGACAGAGCGGATATGGGCGTTGACCTTGGGAAAGGAGATTTTGGCCTCACCAGCCGACACACCAAACTTTGGCGCGTCTCCAATGGCTTTGGCATGCTTTCCCGCCGCGATGATCGCTTTGGACGGGACGCAGCCATAGTTGAGGCAGTCGCCCCCCATTTCGCCTTTTTCGATCAACACGACAGACACGCCAAAGGCAGCCGCCGCAGACGCTACGACGAGGCCGCCGGACCCGCCCCCGATAACGCAAATGTCGGGCTTGAGAGTTTGTGTCATGGGTCAAGTCGCACTTCTGAGCGGTGTGGTGTGACAATTTAACTGCGGCTCGGTGCGCTAAAATTCAAGCGCCGGTTTCGATCACCTTGGGTCACCATTGTTTCACGGGCGATGACGGGACCGCGAGTGAGGCGTGTTTGGGAGCCGGTCTGCACGTCCGACTTCCGCTGTGTCACCACAGAGCAAGGCCTTCATTGTTGACTTGTCAGGGTTCGGCGTCTAACCAGCCCGCCAGTAATCGCGCTGGTCTGCACGCTCAGCCCGGCACGGTACGGATCGTAACGCATCTTTCACTGACCCCACTTTAGAGACCCCATTCGGTGGCCTCGGTTTGGAACGGTTGGTCGCGAATAGATGGATATCCGTTTCACTCGTTAAGAAGAGGGCTGGGCCTGCGTCCGGCAAAAGACATGAAACGCACTTATCAGCCCAGCCGTCTGGTTCGCAAACGTCGCCACGGTTTTCGCAGCCGCATGGCCACACCCGGTGGACGCCGCGTGATCGCCCGCCGCCGCACCCACGGTCGCAAGAAGCTCTCCGCGTAAGCACCGAGAGGAAGCCACCAGACCGATTTGGTGCCTGAAAACCTTCAGTCGCTCTCATCATTCGCGGATCGCCCTTGGCTCGTCTTTGGACCGCACTCAAGAAACGCCCGGACTTTTTGGCCGTACGTTCAGGAAAGCGTGTCCAAACGTCGGCTTTCATCGTGCAAATTGCCCGCCGACCCTCATCTGAGCCCGGGGCTGAGAATGACGACGCCTTCCGTATCGGGTTCACCGTCACCAAGAAGATCGGCAATGCGGTGGAGCGCAACCGGATAAAGCGGCGCTTGCGGTCGGCCTGCGATCTGTTGGACTTGCCCGACGCGCGCATCGGCTGTGATTGCGTGATCGTTGCCCGCAGAACCGTGCTCACACTGCCTTTCCCAGACCTGATAGAGCGGCTTAACGAAAGCATGATTGCTGCGCTCTCGCAGCGTGTTGCAAAACATGGTGGTTCGAGGCAGAAGGCTTAAAACAGGCGTGGGCTTCCTGCGGATGCCCTTCTATATGCACCATCTCTTCCGCCCGCACCGCGCACCGTGTGCCAGCACCGCATCAAGCGTGCACGTGACAGGTTGGGCCAGACGGGGTCTTCATGGACAACCAACGTAATTTTCTTCTCGCCGCTGTGCTTTCGCTGGGGGTGGTTTTCGCATGGCAGGCGCTGATCATTCAGCCGCGCATTGAGCGGGAGCGCGAGGCGCAACGCATTGAAGCCGAGCGCCTGGCCGGCACCTCTCAAGAGGTGGGTGTACAACCCGGTGCGGGTGCAGGGACGGGCGTTGGCGCTGGGACACCAAGCGCGGGCACACCGAGTGCCGCAGCCGGAACGCCTGGCGCGCAAAGCCAGACCGCTGTTCCCGGGGCAACGACTGCAAAACCCACCGCCACCGCGGCACGCGTTCCCCTAAAAAGCCGAGCTCTGGAAGGAACGATCAACCTTCAAGGTGCGCGCATCGATGATCTACGTTTGCTGCGCTACCGCGAGACCGTGGCCGCCGACAGCCCGGTCATTCAGTTTTTGAAACCGCAAAACGAAGAAGACGGGTTTTTTGCCGAGTTCGGCTGGACGCTGGACGGGAAAGCCATTGCTGGCCCAGACACCGTCTGGTCGCTGGTGGGCGGCTCGGCGCTCAGCCCGGATTCCCCCATTACCTTGCGACACACCGCAGACAACGGTCTGGTGTTTGAGCGTAAAGTGGAGATGGACCGCGACTACCTCTTTACCGTCACCGATACCGTCAAAAACACCGGAACCGGGGACCGCGTGCTGCGCCCCTACGGTCGTTTGCCGCGCTATGGCGAACCGAAGACCGAAGGCATTTTCGTGCTCCACGAAGGCCTGATCGGCTCGGTCGCGGAAAACGAAGTGGATGAAATCGACTACAGTTCCATCAAGGACGACAAGCGCATTCGTAAGGAACCGTCGACCTCTGGCTGGATGGGCATTACCGATAAATATTGGGCGGCGGCCCTCATCCCCGGTTCGCCCTTCATCACCAATTACAGCTATTACGCCCAGGGCCGGCCATTCTATCAAAGCGATTTCATCGGCGAGCCGATTACGGTCGCAGCAGGCGGTCAAACGGTTGTCACCAACCGCTTGTTTGCAGGCGCAAAAAAGGTGGAACTCGTGGACGGCTATGAAGCGTCGCTCAACATCCCTCTGTTTTCAAACCTGATCGACTGGGGTTGGTTCTACTTCCTCACCAAGCCGCTGTTTTCCGCGATGAACTGGGTTTACCAGATGGTGGGCAATTTCGGCGTTGCGATCTTGATCGTGACCGTGGGTATCAAGGCCGTATTTTTCCCGCTGGCGAACAAATCCTACGCCTCCATGGCCAACATGAAGCGCGTTCAGCCGGAGATGACCCGCATTCGCGAGCAGTTCGGCGACGACCGTCAGGCCCAGCAAAAAGCTATGATGGAGCTCTACAAGAAAGAGAAGATCAACCCGGCGGCGGGCTGCTGGCCGGTGCTCATTCAAATCCCGGTCTTCTTTGCGCTCTACAAGGTCATTTATGTGACAATTGAAGTGCGGCACGCGCCGTTCTTCGGCTGGATTCAAGATTTGGCGGCGCCAGACCCAACGTCAATCTTCAACCTGTTCGGGCTTTTGCCCTACGACGTCCCGGCCTTCCTGTTGATCGGCGTTTGGCCGCTCCTCATGGGCATCACCATGTTCGTCCAAATGCAGATGAACCCGGCACCGCCGGACCCGACGCAGCAGATGATCTTCAAATGGATGCCGGTGATGTTCACCTTCCTTCTGGCAACATTCCCGGCCGGCCTGGTGATCTATTGGGCGTGGAACAACTTCCTATCGATCCTTCAGCAAGGCGTAATCATGAAACGCCAAGGCGCAAAAATCGAACTTTGGGACAATTTGAAGTCGATGTTTGGCGGAAAGAAACAGGCGGATTCTGGCCCGTCTTAAGGTCCCCCACGGTCCACAGAACCCCCTAGCTGACGTTATGCTTGGCCATTCCTCACACTTGCATGGGCCAATGATAGGCCGTCCTTGAATCGTCTCTGACCTGTTCTTGAGCCAGTGACGGGCGATCAGGCCGATGATCGTGTCGCATAAAGATGCGTTTATATCGATTGCAACCCTTAGCGCCGACTGCTAGGGCAACGCCAACCCCATGGCGGCCAGGGCTTTAGCCCGTGCGCGTCGTGCCGTTATTCCCTCATCTCTCTCGCGCAGGAGCGCCCCATGGCTGATACCGATTACATCGTCAAAGATATCTCCCTCGCCGAGTTCGGCCGTAAAGAACTCGATATTGCTGAAACCGAAATGCCGGGCCTGATCGCCTGCCGCGAAGAGTTTGGCGACAGCAAACCCCTGAAAGGCGCGCGCATTGTTGGCTCACTCCACATGACGATCCAGACCGGTGTGCTGATCGAAACGCTGGTGGACCTCGGCGCCGATGTCCGCTGGGCCTCCTGCAACATTTACTCCACCCAAGACCACGCAGCTGCTGCCATTGCAGCAGCCGGCGTGCCGGTTTTCGCTATTAAGGGTCAGACCCTCGAAGAGCATTGGGATTACCTCGATAAATCCTTTATGTTTGACGATGGTCCGAACATGATCCTCGACGATGGGGGCGATGCGACGCTTTATGTGCTGCTGGGTGCCCGCGCGGAAGCTGGCGAAGAAATCATCCCCGTTCCGCAATCTGAGGAAGAGGAAGTCATCAAGGCGCAGATCAAGAAGCGCATGGAGGCTTCCCCAGGCTGGTTCACCAAAACCCGCGATCAGATACAGGGCGTGTCGGAAGAAACCACAACGGGCGTCCACCGCCTGTATGAATTGGTTCAAAAGGGCCAACTGCCCTTCCCTGCGATCAATGTGAACGATTCCGTCACCAAGTCGAAATTCGACAACAAATACGGCTGTAAAGAATCTCTGGTGGACGGTATCCGCCGCGCCACCGACACCATGATGGCCGGTAAAACAGCCGTCGTGTGCGGTTATGGAGATGTGGGCAAAGGCTCCGCCGCCTCCCTGCGGGGCGCAGGTGCTCGGGTAAAAGTTACAGAAATCGACCCGATCTGTGCGCTGCAAGCAGCCATGGACGGTTTTGAGGTGACGACGCTCGAAGACACCGTCAAAGACGCCGACATTTTCATCACTACCACCGGCAATAAGGACATCATCCGCATTGAGCACATGCGCGAGATGAAGGATATGGCCATCGTCGGCAATATCGGCCACTTCGACAACGAAATCCAAGTTGCCAACTTGCGCAACTTGAAGATGACGAACATCAAAGATCAGGTGGACATGTATGAGATGCCATCGGGCAACCGCATGATCCTTCTGTCCCAAGGCCGCCTGTTGAACTTGGGCAACGCCACGGGCCACCCCTCGTTTGTGATGTCTGCATCCTTCACCAACCAGGTGCTGGCGCAGATTGAGCTTTGGACCAAGGGCGACGAATACAAAAACGACGTCTACATCCTGCCCAAGCATCTGGATGAAAAAGTGGCCCGTCTGCACCTCGCCAAAATCGGCGTGAAGCTGACGGAACTGGAGCCTGATCAGGCCGACTATATCGGCGTGACCGTCGAGGGCCCCTACAAGCCCGAGCATTACCGCTACTAAACGCACGGGATGCAGATTTGGCGGCGGTTTTATTCGTCCTCCACCGCCTCTTCTTCCTTCACGCTGGCGTGTTCTGTTAACCATTCGTTAACGGTGCCACCACCATCATTGCGCCGCTCCGACCGATACCGTTGGGGCGGCGCAACCGTTTCAATTCAGGATTTGTGTTTTCGGTCATTTCCAGCCGAACCGCTTGTCACAGGGTGGCGAGTGTGATTCTTAGACGGCTGCTGATCATGGGTTTGTGAGGCACTGATTCACGGGGACGGTCTTTTGTGTGTTGCGTCTGGACCAAAGGACGGAGCGCGCGCATGAAAACGAGGGGCAGTTGCCGGACCACGCGGAACGGGTTTCGCCGCACGCGGCTCACGCGTGCCCTGGTCCGCGGTTTTGCCCGCGTTCTGGCAGCAACGACAGCCCTCATCCCCACCGCAGTCCGTGCGCAAAACGAGCCCGAAGCGCGGCCTTTTCTCGATTATTCTTCCTTTGAAGGTTTGGCCAACAGCGCCATCATGTTCCCCATTTTCATGGGGGCATTTGCCTTTGCTATGTGGTCGGCCACCTGGCTGATCCGCGAACGGCGGCAGCTGGCGCAAAGCCATCAGGAACTGGCGCTGGAACATGCTGATTTGCGCGCGCGGCACGAGCGGGCCCAGGCGCTTTTGAACATCCCCGACCAGCGAATTGTTATTTGGGATGGCGGTGAAGCGCCGCCCCTGTGCCGAGGAAATCTGCCGTCCTCGGCGGGTGCTCCCGATCAGGAGCACGCATTCGTGGCCTTCGGCACATGGATGACAGCCCTGTCGGCGCAGGCCTTTGAACAATCCCTTGATCGTCTGCGTCGCCATGCGGAAGCCTTTGATCTCACCATTGAGTCCCGCGGAGGGGGTCTCTTGGAGGCCCAGGGCCGAGCGTCGGGCACCCATGCCTTTGTGCGGTTCATCAGCCTTTCGGGGGACCGCGCGGCGCTGGCAAGCCTTGAGGCGCAGCATGGCCGTCTGGTTCAAACCACCGAAACGATGAAGCTTCTGCTGGAGGCTGTGCCCTTCCCCGTGTGGTTGCGCAGCCGCGGCGGGCAGCTTTCCTGGGCCAATCAGGCCTATGTTGATGCCGTCGAAGGACCTTCTCTTGAAGCGGTCAGCGCCCACAATCTTGACTTGCTGGATGACACACAGCGCATTGCCCTTTCGCGCAAACACGATGCGCTGTTGTCCAGTGGCAGCCGCCGGTCCGAGCCGGTGCGCCAACGGGTTCCTGCGATCGTGCAGGGGGACCGGCGCATGTTGGATGTGAGCGAGATCCTCGGTGATGAGGGATTCGCCGGCATCGCCGTTGACATCAGCGAGGTGGAGGAAGCCCGGGCCGAACTGCGCCGCGCCGTTGAAAGCCACACCCAAACCCTCAACCAGTTGGCCACCGCCGTCGCCATTTTTGACGACAAGCAGAATCTCACCTTTGCCAACGAAGCCTTTGTGGACCTGTGGGGCCTGACAGACCTGACCATCCAGCGCGACATCGCCAATGGGCACCTGTTTGATATTTTGCGCGAAGCGGGGCGCATTGCTGACCAGCCGGATTGGTCGAAATGGCGCAACAGCTTACTCGAAGTCTATGGCCAGCAGGACGCGGTGGTGCATTCCTGGTATCTGCCCGACGGACGCACGTTGCGGGTGGTCGCTAACCCCCACAAGCTGGGCGGTGTCACCTGGGTGTTTGAAAACATCACCGAACAGTTGGAACTTCAGGGCCGCTTTGTCGAACTCACCCAGGTTCAGGGCGAAACCCTCGACCAACTCGTCGAAGCAATTGCGGTGTTTTCACCCAACGGTCGATTGAAACTCTCAAACCCGGCCTTCCAGCGACTTTGGGGTCTGGAAGATGAACACGTGGCCGCCAAAACACGCATCGAGGTGCTTGCGGAACGATGCGATGCGGTGAGCCCACAGGGCGATTTTTGGCAAACCATCACCACCCACATCACCGGCGCACTGGACCACCGCAAGGCGCTTGATGGGCGCATCGTTTTGCAATCGGACGTGGTGTTGGACTATGCCCTGGTGCCGTTGCCGGACGGCCAATCCATGCTGAGTTTTGCCGATGTTACGGACAGCGTGCATCTGGAACAGACGCTCACCGAACGAAACGAGGCTTTACAAGCGACGGAACGCTTGAAAAACGCGTTTATCGAACACGTGTCCTATGAGTTCCGTGCGCCTTTGACGTCCATCAAAGGTTTTGCCGAAACGCTGCAAAGCGGCATTTATGGACCGCTCAACGAAAAACAACGCGAATACGCCGGCGATATTACATCGTCCTCGATGGTCCTTCAGGCGTTGGTGGACAATCTGCTCGACCTTGCCACGGTGGACGCGGGCATCATGCAGCTGGATATCGAAGATCTATCGCTTCAAGCCGCCGTCCACGCCGCCGCGCGCAGTGTTGCCGAAAGCCTGAAAGAGCAAGGCGTCAAACTTTCCCTAAAGCACACCGCAGCCGCGCAAGGGAACGGGACGTTCCCGGCCGATGCCGTTCGCGTTCAGCAAATCCTCTTCAATGTCATCACCAACGCCGTGCGCTTTTCGCCTGAGGGCGGCACCATTGTGCTTGAAAGCCACCTCGATGATGAGCAAGCGACCATCAGCATCACAGACAGCGGGCCGGGCATTCCCGAAGATGTGCGCGAAACGCTGTTTGAACGGTTCCGCGGCCGCGTCGGCGACGGACGGCGCGGGGCCGGCCTTGGCCTTGCCATCGCAAAGTCATTGGCGGAACTACACGGCGGATCGTTGGAATTGGATGCAGACTATACTGACGGTGCGCGTTTTGTTTGCCGGCTTCCGCTGCACCGTGAGCGAGGGCAGGAAGCCCCGCCGCTTGCTGCCGCGTGAGTTTGCGTTGCGTCAAGTCTGGAGCGTTGCGCTATAGGCTTGTAACGGAAGCGGCGCCATGACCAACACTCCCAACCGGTTGACCATTTTTTGCGCGAATGTTGCCGACACCGAGCGTTTCGCGGAAAGCTTGGCGCTGTCCTTGCAGGCGGGAGACTTTGTTGCGCTTCTGGGACCCGTTGGTGCGGGGAAATCCACTCTGGCACGCGCCCTCATACGCACCGCTTTGGGGAATCGTGAGGCGGAGGTTCCAAGCCCCACGTTCACGCTTGTCCAGACCTACGAAGACGCGCAGCCCGTTGCACTGCTTCATGCGGATTTCTACCGGTTGAGCGCGCCGGAGGACGCTGAAGAACTCGGTCTTGAAGAGGCGTTGAACACCGGGGCCGTGCTGGCCGAATGGCCGCAACATGTGCCGGACCTGCTGGCGCGGGCGACGTTTTCCATCACCTTGATTGATGGGCAAGCCGAAGACGAAACCCGGCGGATTGAGATTGAAGCGCCAGCAGATGCGCTCAACCGGCTGATGCGGAGCCTTGCCATCCGGCAGTTTTTGGATGGTGTCGATTATGGGTCCCACGCCCGCATTCCCCTTACGGGGGACGCGTCCAGCCGGGCGTATGAAACCATCGTTCCCGACTTTGACCAAGACCTTCAAGACCGGCCCCGTCGCATTTTGATGAACGCTCCGGCGCAGGCCGATGGCCCACCGCTGCGGGATGGAAAGCCCTACTCCAAGCTGGCGCATTTGGCCGAGGACATCCGCCCTTTCATCGCCATATCCGGCCTTCTTGAAAGCCGTGGGTTTCGTGTGCCCCAATGTCTGGCGGCTGATCTCGACGCCGGCCTTTTGCTCACCTCACACTTGGGTGCAGGCACAATTCTCAATGCTGACGGGTCGCCGATCTTTGAGCGCTACAGCGCCGCCGTGGACGTGTTGGCGGCGCTTTCGCGCCAGGACTGGCCGGGCGCAACGCCGGTTCAGATTGCCGGGCAAATTTTGGCCGAAGACCACGTGATCCCAACCTATGATGCCGCCGCTTTGGGAATCGAAGTTGAGCTTTTTTGTGACTGGTATGTGGGCCAAGCTCGGGGGGAAACGCTAGCCGCGGCGGACAAAGAGACCTTTGTTGCCCTTTGGGCGGCACTTTTTGAACGGCTGGAGCGCGTGCCCAAAACGCTATCGCTGCGGGATTTCCATTCCCCCAATCTTCTGTGGGCCGGTGAAAATACAAACGACAAAACGGTCGAGAACACTGGTCTTCAACGGGTGGGACTGATCGACTTTCAAGATGCCGTCTTGGGTCCATTGCCCTACGACCTCGCCTCCCTCGCTCAGGATGCGCGGGTGACCATCAGCGAACCTATGGAACAGGCTCTGGTGGAGCGGTTTTTGGAGCAAGCAAACGTGGAGGACACCGCGGCATTTCACGAAGCCTACGCCATCATGGCGGCGCAGCGGGCCACCAAAATTCTTGGCATCTTTGTGCGGCTGTCGAAGCGCGATGGAAAAGATCAATATCTGGCCCATCTGCCGCGCATCGAAGCGTATCTTGCGCGCACGCTGCGTCATCCCATTTTGTCGGACCTGCGGGGTTGGCTCCGTTCCATGGGGATGTTTTGATCCCGACCATGGGGTTTGAAAACACACATCCAAGGCAGGACCCGCCGCCCACAGGGCTGCGGCAGGCCATCGTCCTGTCGGCGGGCCTGGGCACACGGATGCAGCCTTTGACCCTCACCCGCCCCAAGCCGCTCATTGCAGTGGATGGCAAGGCCCTGTTGGACTACGCTTTGGACACCGCGTTTCGTTCCGGCATCGAAACATGCGTTGTGAACGTCCATTACCTTGCCGATCAGATCGAAGACCATGTGGCCGCGCACTATGGCGACAGGGTGTTCTTGTCCGACGAACGGGAGCGGTTGCTGGACTCGGGGGGCGGGGTTGCAAAGGCTTTGGAGCGGCTCGACCCCAATGAACCCACCTTGCTGCTGAATGCCGATTCGTTTTGGCTGGATCGCAACAGCGCAACCATCGCCGCTTTAGCGGCAGCCTTTGACCAGGATCGCATGGACTTTTTGTTGTTGCTGGCGAAACGGGATGAGGCGGTCGGGTTTTCCGGAAAAGGCGATTTTTTTGCCGATGGGGATCATCGGATTACCCGGCGGGGGGAGCACGCAAGCGCCCCCTATGTCTACACCGGCGCTGCGGTGTTCCACCCACGCCTTTTCGAAGGAAGAGCGGGAACGGCGTTTTCATTGAACAGCCTGTTTGATCAAGCCATCGCGGACAACCGGCTGTTTGGCGCTCTGCTTGATGGGTTGTGGCTGCATGTCGGTACGCCGGATGCCATCGCGGAGGCGGAAACGGCCATGGCCAACTTTCGGGCAAAGCTCTTGACCACAAACGAGACCCGCAACGAGGACCAAAAGGCGCACGCACCGTGAGCGGCGCATCCTCCAACGTGTTTTCCATCCCACCGGGCGCGCCGTTTTTGCCCACACTGGTGGGGGCCCTGCTGGACGGGCAGCTGTTGGATGGATTCCGGCCTTCTGACGACCCCTTAACCCTCGCGTCCACGACGATCTGGGTTCCCACGCGCCGCGCGGCACGGGTGCTGGTGCGGGCTTTTTCCGACAGTTTGAGCCCTCAGGGCATTCTTCTCCCCGCCATCCGCACGTTTGGCGATGCCGATGATGCCTCGGCGCGCCTGGAACTCGACCCCGATCCCCAGCCCACCATGGAGCCCTTGGAGCGGCAAATCCTGCTGTCGCGGATGATTGATGCCTGGTCCGGCACCATGAACGCAACGGCAAAGACGCTCTATGAGGGCCGTGACGTTTTGGTCCCCTCCTCGCAATCCGACGCGTTGTGGTTTGCCGCAGACTTGGCGCGGCTCATGGATACGGTGGCGACCGAAGAGGTGGATTGGTCGACCCTGCTCGACCTTTCGCCCCCAGATCATGGTGCGTGGTGGGAACTGACCACCGAATTTCTCAAGATCGCAACACAGACATGGCCTGCGGTTCTGGCGGAACGGGGGGCATCCGACCCTGCGCATCTGCGGGTCAATCAATTGCGGGCGCAAGCCGCCCTTTACCGGACAGACGGGGCCCAGGGACCGGTCATCGCGGCGGGGTCAACCGGCTCTATTCCGGCCACTGCGGATTTGTTGCGTGCGATTCGCAGTCTTCCAAACGGTGCGGTTATTCTTCCCGGTCTGGACCGCGACTTGGATGAGGAAACCTGGGCCAAAATCGATCTGCCGGACGCCGGAGGTGATGACAGTTCGGCGGCCCAAGGCCATCCGCAATTTGGGTTGAAACGCCTTCTGAGCGCCTTGGACGTGGCCCATGGGGAAGTTGTCCATCTGGGCTCCATCAACGACCGTAACGTGGGCTTCAAACGGATCAGGGAAGCGTTCATCAGCGAAGCTATGCGCCCCGCCCACGCAAGCCACCGCTGGCTGGACCGGGTGTCCGCGTTTGACGAGGAGCAACGCCGTCGCGCGTTTGATAAGGCTTCGCTTATCGTAGCCGCCAATGAACGGGAGGAAGCGGCGGCCATCGCTGTGGCCCTTCGCGATGCGCTGGAAACCGACAACGCCACCGCCGCTCTCATCACCCCGGATCGGACTTTGGCACGCCGTGTGGCGGTGGAACTGGCGCGCTTTGGTGTCCCGGCGGACGATTCGGCCGGCCTGCCTTTGGCCAATCAGTCCCAGACCCATCTTTTTCGTTTGGTGGCGCAAATCGCATTTGAACCGCCCCATGCCGTTACGCTCGCAAGCCTGTTGCAAAGCCCCCATGTACGGTTTGGGCTTTCGGCGGACCAAGCCAAGCGGGCTGGCCAAATCCTGGAACTTGCCGTTCTTCGCGGCGCTCTTACACCGCCCCGGCCCGCCGATCTGCCCATCGCATTGGCGGAGGCCCGTGGCAACATGTTGGAGGAACGGGACAAGCAAACCCGTCAGCGCACCACCGGTTCCATGGCCCCGCGGCGGCTGCCCGCCGTCATCACCACATATTCCAACGACGACTGGCGGGCAGCGGCCCACGTTGCGCAAACCCTTGCAGATGCGTTTGCTGGAGCGTTCCGCGATTTGGCGAACACACCGTCCGCAGACTTTGCAACACTAACCCTCGCATTGCGGGCCGTGTTTGAGCAAATGTGCACCGACGATGCGGGACTGCGCGCGGTCACCTCTGAAGAACCCGCCGGGCAGCATTTGGAGACGACACTGGCTGCCCTTGTTTCCGGCGGGCATCATCTCACCATTCCTCCGCAGGATTATCACGCTTGCTTCGACGCGCTTATCGCATCGGAAACCGTGCGTGTTCCATCCCGGGGGACACCGCGTATTTCCATCCTCGGCCCCATAGAAGCGCGACTTCAAACCTTTGATCGCGTCGTCTTAGGCGGGTTAACCGACGGGGTTTGGCCCGCAGGCGCGGCGGGCGATCCGTTTTTATCGCGGCCCATGAAATCGCAGATCGGGCTTCCCGCCCCCGAACGCCGTATCGGCCTTGCCGCCCACGATTTCCAAATGTTGGCAGGTGTCGAGGATGTGGTGTTCAGCCGGTCCGAACGGCGGGGCGACGCGCCGGTGCTGCCATCGC
>JBCBCT010000042.1:0-25232 GCA_038530365.1 Pseudomonadota bacterium
CCCAACACCCAACACCCAACACCCAACACCCAACACCCAACACCCAACACCCAACACCCAACACCCAACACCCAACATAAGCAAAAACAGACCATGATCCGCTTCAACGCCGTTGGGCTCCAATACGGAAACAACCCGGAAGTGCTGCGCGATCTGACATTTGATATCGCACCGGGCTCGTTTCAGTTCCTCACCGGCCCCTCCGGCGCGGGCAAAACCAGCTTGCTGCGGCTACTGTTTCGCTCCCTCATACCCACCCGCGGTTCAGTGGAATTGTTTGGCCGCGATGCCACCAGCTTCAAGGCCGATGATCTACCGACGCTTCGCCGACGGATCGGTATCGTGTTTCAGGATTTTCGCCTGCTGGATCACATGAGCCTTTATGAGAACGTCGCCCTGCCGCTTCGGGTGCGCGGCCATGCCGAGAGCCAGTACCGCAGCGATGTTATCGACCTGTTGAACTGGGTGGGGCTCAACGAGCGCATCGGGGCGCTGCCGCCGTTGCTGTCCGGTGGTGAAAAACAGCGCGCCGCAGTCGCCCGCGCCCTCATTGACCGTCCGGAAGTCTTGCTGGCGGATGAGCCCACCGGCAACCTGGACCCGCAACTCGCCCACCGGCTGTTGCGCCTGTTCGTCGAACTCAACCGGTCGGGAACGTCGGTGGTGATCGCCACCCATGATCATCAGTTGATGGATACCCATCCGGCCCGTCGCCTGATTTTGCAAGAGGGGCGAGTGACCATCCATGGCTAGCCCCACACCGCGACGGGAACAAAACGATGCAACCGCGCCGATTGGTGCATCAAAACGGCCAAGCGGCATCAGCGCACGCCTCCTATCATGGCTGACCGGACGGGGCGGACCGCCCAACATCGTCCCGCGAGAAAGCGTTGCTGCATCATCCCTCGGCGTGCTGGTTGGCATTATGGCTTTTCTGGCAAGCCTCACCCTGGGTGCCGTAGTCATGGTCAGCGAAACCGCCAACGGCTGGCAAAACGAAATTGCGCGGGAAGTCACAATTCAGATCCCGGTGAGCGACGGGCGCAACCTGCAGGCCGACGCCGAGACCGCCCAACAAATCGCCGAGGCCACAGCGGGCGTCACAGCCGTCACTCGCTTGGACCAAAAAGCCGGAAGTGCGTTGCTGGAACCCTGGCTGGGGAGCGACATTGATGTGACGGCCCTGCCGGTACCGGAACTCATTTTGCTGCGCATATCCCCCAGCAGCCCGCCGGACTTCATAGCTTTGAAAACGACCCTCGCCACCGCCGTCCCCGGCGCAGTTCTGGACACCCATGGGCTTTGGCTCAATCAACTGGCCCGCATGGCCGAAACCACAATCCTCCTGGGCCTCAGCGTTTTTGTTCTTGTGATGGTTGCAAGCATTCTAACGGTTGTTTTTGCCACGCGCGGCGCGATGGCGGGCAACCAGAACGTCATTGAGGTTTTACATTTTGTGGGCGCCGAACGCGCCTATATCGCCCGTCAGTTCCAATACCATTTTTTGCGCATCGCGCTGCTGGGGTCCGCCGCCGGTGCTGTGGCTGCCATCGCGTTCTTTAGCCTGGGGAACCTCTGGTTGCGCAGCAGCGGCACCGGCCCGGCAGAAGCGCAACTCACCGCACTTTTCGGCGCGTTTTCCATCGGGACAACAGGATTTGTAGCAACACTGCTCATGGTCATCGTCATGAGCGGGCTCGCCGCGCTCACGTCACGGTGGACGGTTCTGCGCCATGTCGGTTCTCTGGACGCTTCATCCGGCCAAAGCGCCGATTGAAAGGCCGCACGCCTCGGCAAAAATACAAAGATTACGTAAGGGCATGTTCATAATCGCGGTGAAAAGGCTGCTTTCGACGCATTTCCAACCGTTGCGGGCCGTCCCACGCCTTGCCCTTTGGCTGCCACACTCCAATACTAGCAGCCTCATTCGGCGCACACGAAGCGCATCAACGTGCGTGGGGTGAGCGCAGCAGGGGTGCAAACAAAACGATGACGCAAGCTGATCAACCGGCTGACAACACTGTGGCTGTAGAGCGCTACACCCAAAAGGCCGCCAAAACCGCAAAGCCCCAAAAGGCACGTAAGGCGATTGCGGCCACCGGGCGCGCCTCGCTTGCGCTTGTGCGATTTTTCTCAAGCCTAACCATCATCGCAGCCGTGATCCTCGCCGGCATCGCGATTGGCGGCTTTGTCGACTTTTCCCAACAGGTCACCCGCCCAAAGGCCTTGGCGAGCGATGCGAAAGCCGACGGCATTGTCGTTCTCACCGGTGCACCGGCACGGATTGAAAAAGGGCTCGAACTTTTGGGCGAAGGGCGTGGCCAGCGGCTGCTGATTTCCGGTGTGGGTGCCCAGACATCCGACGCGGAAGTGAAACGCAGAAACCCCGCCGGAGCGAACCTGTTTGAATGCTGCGTGGACACCGAACGGTTGGCTGAAAACACCGTGGGCAATGCCGAGGAAAGCGCAAAATGGATTAAGGGCAAGGGCTACGCGTCGATCATCCTCGTCACAAGCGACTACCACATGCCCCGAAGCTTGATGGCGTTTCGCCAACGCCTTCCGGGCGTAACCATCCAGTCCTATTCCGTGCCCAAGGTCAGTGCCATGGAAGCGCAATGGTGGCTCGACCAAGGCGCGCTGCGCCTCATGATCAATGAGTACATCAAGTACATCGGCGCAGGCATTCGCAACCGGTTTTGAGGTCCGCCCTTATCCAGTCTGCTTGCCCATGTCCCTCCCTTATCGTCTTGCCCCAAAGTATGGCTTGGTGGCGGTGACCGGTCGCTTTGGGTGCGTCTTGTGCTTTCATGCTTCGATCAGAACATTGGCAGGGTCGTAGACACCGCGACTTCACACGCGCAGTTGACAACGCGCCCGACGGTTCGCGATGTGGTCCGGTACAGTCGCGTATTTCACGGTCGTGTTTCCGATGCTCTTTTTGCGGTCTCTCGTCTTCAACATCCTCTGGTACATCAATCTGATCGTACAGATGGTGGTGCAGACACCCATCTACTTTTTCCTGTCTCACAAAGAGGCGGTGAAAGTCCCACAACGCTGGGCGCGTTCGACCCACGCTTTGCATCGCTGGATCGTGGGAACACGCATTGAAATAACCGGCACAGAAAACATCCCCCAAGGCGGCGCTATCGTTGCCGCCAAGCACCAGTCGCTGTGGGATTTTTATTCGATCTACGAACAGCTTCCCGACAGCGCCTTTGTTTTGAAATCTGAACTGATGAAAATCCCATTCTTTGGGTGGTATGTCGCAAAGCTCCGCCACATCCCCATCAGCCGTGGAGATCGCAGCAAAGCCATGCGCACCATGATGGGCATTGCTGAAATCGAAATCGTCAAAGGTCGGCAGATCCTGATTTTCCCCGAGGGCACCCGCAGGGCCCCCGGCGCCGAACCGGCCTATCGCTACGGCGTGACGCGCATGTATGAAAAGCTCGATTGCCCCGTCGTGCCGGTGGCGCTCACCTCCGGGCTTTATTGGCCGCGCCGCACGTTCATGCGGTTTCCCGGGGTGATTCGGATGCGCTTCCTGCCTCCCATTCCGCCGGGATTGCCAACTGAGGAATTTTCAAAGCGTGTTGCCGACGCCATAGAAGAGGGCTGCCTCGATCTCTACCGTGAAACCCTCAGCGATCAGGTGCAGCCACCAAGGCTTGAGGCCATCATTGCGGATCACGAAAAAAATCATCATTAATGTTCTTGTAATGTTCTGTTAACCTGTTCTAACTATGTTCTTAGAACACAAGGAGAACGAACATGCTGCACCGCTCCACCGCCAACGCCCCATCGCCCAGTACCGCGTTTTCGGCACCCTCCTACGCTCCTAACCTGGATTATCAGCGCGAAGCACGCTGCATTCCAGCCGCTCAACCCTACGCATCGGGTTTTCAAGATCCCGAAAGCAACGCGATGGACGGTCCGATTCCCCTTGGGCGGATCATCCGTTCGGTGGTGGAAGAAGCGGGTCTCGGCCGCTTTATTTATCTCGCTGGCCGTTCCGGGGACCGCTATGTCTTTTCATCCATCGAAGGACGGCAAGCTGCCATGTACCGCGATGCTCTGTTTGCGGTCATCGATGAACACGGCCAGCCCATTATGCTCAGCACCCGCGCCAGCGATGTGGTCAGTGCCACCAACCGAATTTACGTCCATTTGTTGAAAGACGATGGCCCGGACGCCGATACCGTTATTTCGGATCTGAAGCGTTTTTCATCGTAGCTAAGCGCAAGTCTGCGGCCAAAGCCTCCAAACGGCGGTCGCGGACACCCATGGCTTTAAGTTTGTTTGCGGTTTCGATCACATAGGCTTCGTTCGGGCCCGATTGCCCCACCGCCCCGCGAACCTGCTGCAAAAGAGCATCATGGGATAACCGGCCCGCATATTGCTCGTGGGCCGTATCCACGATGTAGGTGGTGCACAAAACGCGGCGGCCATCGTCCAATCGGGCGTGGCGCTTCGCTTCCAAATAGACGTTGGTGACCAATTCACGTCCGCGCAAATAATCCAGCGTCTCATCCCACCGGTCCTCCTGAATCTGAAACGCCAGTCCCCGGCACGCCCCACCGCGGTCCAGACCAAGAACAATCCCAGGTCGTTCCCGCGTTCCGCGATGAACATGGGAATAGACACACGGCTGCCGGTGCACGCCTTGCATCAGCGCCGGGTGAACAGCCTCATATTCAAACCCCGGTCGCCACATCAACGAGCCGTATCCGAAAACCCACATTGGAACCTCAAACGCTCCTGCTTTCCCGGCGCACGGTACGAAATAGTGCCCAGCAAGAATTCCGCTTCGGGCTGCGCCACCTGAAAAGGCACCGCCACTGGCTCTCAAATAGCCCGACTATCGATCTTACGCCAATCGTCCCCTAAACCTGAGCAGCATTGGTCACCGCCCGGACCCATGTCTATACAGTCCGTATAAAACAGTGGAGCATGCCATGCGCTGGATAAAACGCCTCTGCATCTTCGCAGCAATCCTGGCCGTCCTGTGGTCCGGCCTCTGGTACGCGGCTTCAACGGTGCTCAATCAACAGATCACCGCAGGTCTGAAACGCATGGAGCAACGGGGCACGACCTTGACGTGCAACAACCAAAGCGTTGGCGGATTCCCGTTTCAAATCGGCCCGCGCTGCGATACCATTTCCGCCCGTATCGATGGCGGAGCCCGCGATGTCATCACCGGCGGCGCTGTAAAGGCCAACGCGCTTTTGCTGAACCCCGGCGCTTTCGCGGCCAATCTCACAGCGCCCGTGACCCTGCAAGTGGCTGGAGGCACCACTGCGGCACGCTGGAACAGTCTGGAGGTCAACGGAAAGATCACCTTCGACGGCGGCTTTGACGAACTGGCCATGCAGGGCGACCAGGTCAGCCTCAACAGCCCCGCGGTTCAAACAACGGTCCAGCGTCTGGCCCTGCGTTTGGCCCCAAACGCCGAACCCGATCCAAAGGCGCATCTGGAATTGTCGATGGATTCAAAAGCACTGGCTCTGACGTCGGCTGTCGTCGCGATAAACCCCATTGATGTGAAGATTGATGCGCGTTTGTTGCAAAGCTACCAAGCGCTGATCATCGCCAAACAGCCTTGGCCGATATTTGCCCGCGATGGCTTTCAGACCCAGCTTGAAAATCTGACGCTACGGACAGCTGATAACGGAATGCTGGACGTCTCCGGCCCCCTATCCGTGGACGATGCAGGTCTGATCTCCGGCACGCTACAAATTGCCATCGCCAATCCCACCGCACTGGTTGATTGGGCCAACACCCTTCCCAGGGAAGTGCAACGGGCGATTGCCGCCCTCGCCCAAAGTGTAACCAGCGTAGGAAAAGCACAAACGATTGACGGTCTGAAATCCAAAACCATCGAGGTCACGGTCACTCGGGGCGTGGTAAAATTGGGCTTTTTCACCTTGGCAACGCTGCCGCCGCTCCGGTTTTAGCCCCCGTCAATCCTTGGGATTTGCCGCAGCAGGCCCATCCAGATTTCGCCCGAAATTGGGAACATCGGCTTCCTGTCCCGCATCGATGATACCGCGACGGATAGCGCGGGTCTTGGTGAAATGATCAAACAGCAAATCCCCATCTCCCCAGCGGATCGCCTTTTGCAGCGCCGACAAATCCTCTGAGAACCGGCCCAACATTTCCAGGACCGCCTCTTTGTTGTGCAAGAACACGTCCCGCCACATCACAGGATCAGACGCTGCAATGCGGGTAAAATCCCGGAACCCTGAGGCGGAAAATTTAATCACCTCCGATTGCGCCACCTCTTCAAGGTCCGATGCAGTGCCCACGATGTTGTATGCGATCAGGTGAGGAATGTGGGACGTCACCGCCAGAACACGATCGTGGTGATCGGGATCCATCAAATCCACCTTTGATCCCAGCCCCTCCCAAAACGCCGTCAATTGCGCAACGGCATCCGCGTCCGTTCCAGCTTCCGGCGTCAGCAGGCACCAACGGTTGTCAAACAGAGTGGTGAAGGCAGCATCCGGCCCCGATTGTTCGGTTCCCGCAATGGGATGTCCCGGAACCAGATGAACGCCGGTGGGCAGATGGGGCTTCATCTGATCCACCACCGAACGCTTCACCGAACCAGCATCGGTAACAACCGCACCCGGTTTCAAATGCGGGGCCATGCGCTGTGCAAGGTTCCCAAACGTGCCAACCGGAGTGCACAGGATCACGCAATCAGCGTTCGCAACCGCTTCGCTCACGGTCGTCGTATAACTGTCGGCAAGCCCCAGTTCTTGCGCGCGCGCCAAGGTCTCCTTCCGCCGCGTACTGGCAACCACGTGGCCCGCCAGCCCATCGCGCCGCGCACGAAGGGCAATCGATCCGCCGATCAGGCCGATCCCGATGATGCAAATGCGCTCAAATATAGGGGTCTCACGCACCGCCCTTGGACCCCAAGAGTTCTTCCAAAATGGCGACAACACCGCGGCAAGCCTCTTCCGTGCCAATCGTCATGCGCAGGGCATTGTCAAACCCGTAGGGAACCACCCGACGAAGCACAAAGCCACGCTCCGTGAGGACTTTGTCCGCCGCTTCGGCGGTCACAGCCACACCGTCAAAATGGATGAGCAGGAAATTGCCCACACTCGGTGTGACCCGAAGTCCAAGCGCCTCAAGCCGCGCGCTGGTCCAGGCGAGCCACGTGTCGTTATGGGCAATCGCCGCCTCCACCATAGCGTGGTCTTGAATGGCGGCTTCGGCGGCGGCGAGGGCCGCAGCATTCACATTAAACGGCCCCCGGGCCCGGTTCAAAACATCAATCATCTCGGCAGGCCCATAAACCCAACCCACCCGAAGCGCCGCGAGGCCATGGATTTTGGAAAACGTGCGGGTCATCATCACGTTCCCATTGCTGGAGACCAACTCAACCCCCGATTCGTAATCGTTCTTGCGCACATATTCCGCATAAGCGGCATCCAAAACGAGAATGACATCGGACGGCAGCCCCGCGTGCAGACGCCGCACTTCATTGATCGGCACATAGGTGCCCGTGGGATTGTTGGGATTGGCGAGAAACACAATTTTCGTGCGCTCCGTCACCCGTTCAAGGATCGCATCCACCTGCGCCGTTTCGGCCACTTCAGGGGCCACCACGGGCGTGCCCCCCGCAGCCAGAACAGCGATTTTGTACATCAAAAACCCGTGCTCGCTGTAGATCGCTTCATCCCCCGCCGACAGGTACGCTTGGGCGATGAGGCTCAAGATTTCATCGCTGCCATTGCCGCACAGAATATTGTCGGCATTTAAGCCGTGCACCCGTGCGATGGCCTGGCGCAACGCGCTCGCGCTGCCATCGGGATAGTCTTCCAAACGGTTTGCCATAGCAGCAAACGCGTCCCGCGCTTTCCGACTGGGACCAAGCGGCGTTTCGTTGGCGGATAACTTATGGAGTTTCACCCCTGCCGGAACGCTTGACTTTCCAGGCACATAGGCTGCGATTTCAAGCACACTGAAATTGGGCACCGGGGATGTCATGGCATTCTCCTGAAAATCACATCGAACAACGAGTGAGCGCCGCCAGCCGAAAGCCTACGACTTGCCGACCGTCTTGGGCCACGGCCTGCGCGTGTTGTCATACACCGTTGAACGGCGTGGGTTTATCCACCTTGAAAGAGATTGGAAAGCCCCCCAATTCACGCACGGGCTGCCCCCTGCGGCGCCAAAACCGGCACAAACACCCGGCGCGATTGACGCTGCCGCACCGGCAAGCCTTGATAGAGCTGCTTGGTCGCCTCCACAACAACAGCCCCTGCAAAAGCCGGCGTGTAGCGGCGTCCAAACCGTTCCATCGTGGGGGCAGCCCCCAGCACAAAGCGACGTTTGGAGGGTGGAAAATAAAGCGCGTGGGACCATGCTGTGGGCGTCAGCATGTTCTCGCGCAACAAGCGCGCTAATTGCCCCCCAGTATAGGGCCGACCGGAGCCAAAAGGCGTGTGTTCCATACGCGCCCAAACGCCACGGCGGTTGGGAGCCACGATCACCAGCCTGCCGTTGGGCGCCAACACCCGCCACATCTCGTGCATCAACTCTTTGGGGTTTTCGGCATGTTCCAAACAATGGACCATCAAAATGCGGTCAACGCTGGAATCCGGCAAGGGAAGGTCTTCTTCAAAGACCAGCGCCGTCGCACTGGGTTCCCCAAACGGCCAATGCACCGCCCCTTGTTGGGCCGGCATGAAGGAGATGCAGCGCTCCGCGTCGCTTCGAAAAAGGTCCAGGAACGGATTGGCATAGCCCAGCCCGAGCAAGCGTTCATCGCTCACCGGACGCCACACGGCCTTCAGCGCATGGCCCAAAAACCGCTCTGAAAGCCGCCCCAGCGGCGTTGCATAAAATTGCCGAAGATCAACGATATCCATATGCATGGGCGAAGCTTATCCGGGCAGCACTGGAGGAAAAAGACCCTGCGTCCCTATCGCAAAGCCCGCGTTCAGGGCTAGGACAGGAAGGCAAAAAAACCCCAACGCGCAAGGCTGTCAGCACCATGGCCCCGTCAAAGCTCCAAGTGTTCCAGTTCCCCTGTCGGGAGGACAATTACGGCGTCATCATCGCCGATCGCACTGCCGGCTTTGTCGCCTCCATCGACGCGCCGGAAGAAGAACCCATTTTGGAGGTGCTGGAAGACAAGCGCCTCGCGCTCACTCACATTTTGACCACCCACCACCACGGAGACCACGTCGCTGGAAACGCGGCGCTCAAAGCAAGATTTGGCTGTCACATCATCGGCCCGGAGGCTGAGGCTGCCAAAATCCCCGCGATCGACCAGACCGTAAACCATGGCGACAGGCTCGATCTGATGGGCCACGCTGTGGACGTTATCGCAACCCCCGGTCACACCGCTGGTGAGGTATCTTATTACCTATCCGACCAAAGCCTTTTGTTTGCCGGAGACACGTTGTTTGCCATGGGTTGCGGGCGCCTGTTTGAAGGTGATGCCGCCACCATGCACACATCGCTTCAACGTTTGGCGGCGCTGCCCGATGAAACACGGGTCTACGCAGGCCACGAATACACGCTATCCAACGCCAAATTTGCCCTCAGCGTGGACGCGGGCAACGCCGCATTGGTTGCGCGGGCCCGGGAGGTAGAATTGCTGCGGGATGATGGAAAGCCGACCCTTCCCACAACCATCGATCTGGAGAAGCAAACCAACCCCTTCCTGCGCACCGCCAACCCCGCCATCCGCAGCCACCTGGGGCTGGAAAGCGCGTCGGACGAAGAGGTCTTTGCGGCTCTTCGTGCCGGCAAAGACCGATTTTAGGAAAGAGCCCCAAAGAGGAGTGAAAGACTATGGAAGAGGCAACCAATATGACTGGGGCCCAAATCATTCACGCCCTCGATCTCCAGCCCCATCCTGAGGGTGGGTATTTTCGCGAAACATTTCGCGATGATCACGCCACGGCGATCTATTATCTTTTGGAGGCTGGTGATTGCTCGCACTGGCACCGCGTGATCGGAAGCGCTGAAACGTGGCACCACTACGCCGGTGGGCCCCTGGCGCTGACGGTGTCCCCCGATGGGCACGATGCTGTCGCTTATCGTTTGGGCCCAAACATTGCGATGGGGGAAAAACCACAAATCACGGTGGAACCGGGCCATTGGCAAACCGCAGAAAGTCTGGGCACGTGGACTTTGGTTGGCTGCACGGTCGCGCCGGCGTTTTCTTTTGATCGCTTTGAGATGGCGCCCCCCGACTGGCGTCCTACGCCACGTCGCGCACGAAATTGACTGGCGTCCTACGCCACGTCGTGCACGAAATTGACTGGCGTCCCACGCCACGTCGGCCACGAAATTGACCGGCTGTCCAATCAGCGACTGTCACGCAGCCGAGGAACTGCTGTCCCGGGTACCACTGCTCTTAGCCCAAGGAAGCTCCAAAACCGGCTGCCCAAACACAAAGCCTTGCAGATAATCCACTCCAATGTGCCGCAAGGCCTCCGCCGTTTGCGCGTCTTCCACCCACTCGACCACGGTTTTCACACCAAACAGATCAGCAATACCCACCAGGGCTGAAATGAAGGCGTTGTTTTCTGCGCTGTCGGAGATGTTGTGGGCAAACTGACCATCGATTTTGATAATATCAAACGGCAGACTTTTGAGGTTCCGGAACGACGTGAAACCCGCACCGAAATCATCCAGCGCCACTTTGCAACCCAATTCCTTCACCGACAAGATGAACCGACGCGCTTCATCCAAGCTCTCAGCGGCATAACTTTCGGTGATCTCGATAATAAGCCGTTGGGCAAGTCCTTCGGTTCGGGATGTCGCCACCGCAAGCTTTGCCAGCCATTCGGGATCACTGGCGGTTTCATAAGTCACGTTGAGCGACAGGCGCGCGTCCGGGTAATCAACCAACACCTGAAGGGCGATATCGAGGGCGTAGTGGTCCACAAGGCGGATCAAGCCGAGGCTTTGCGCCACCTGAACAAAATCACCGGCCCTCAGCGCTTCGCCGTCTTCGGTGTGGAGGCGCACCAACGCCTCATGAAACATAACCTCAGCGGTCTTGGCGTCCACCACCGGTTGCCAAGCGAGCTTGACCCTTCCTTCTTTCAACGCGGTGATAATTTTTTCGGCCATATGCGCCGCTTCAAACCGGCGCTGTTCTTTCTGCGGGTCGGGACGGTAAGCCACGATGGAGGCGGTGCGCCCACGTCGGGATTCCCGCAACGCCTGGTGCGCCGCCATAAAAACCTCCCGCAGGTTGCGGGCGTGTTTGGGCATGGCAACACCACCCACACAAATCGAGACGGCGATGGGGCCTTTTTCCGTTTGCACAACGTTTTTGCGCAACAGATCGAGCACCCGATGACCGGCCACCAGAAGATCGCGCTCTCCGGCGGAGGGAAGGATGATACCGATCTTGGCGCCGGTGAACCGGCCAATAATGTCCTCGTCACGCAGGTTGTCTTTTAGCTTTTTGGCCACCTCGCGAATGACCGCATCGCCCGAATCATAACCGTACACGGAATTGATGAGGTCAAAGTGCTCAAGTCCCACCACGATAAACGAAGCGGCCTCACCACTTTGTTTCACCGCTTCCAACTGCTTTTCCAAACACACATTCAAATGGGATCGATTGAACAGTCCGGTCAGCGGGTCGTAGCGCGATAGGCGGTCCATGCGTTCTTCCACGGCTCGCCGCTCATTGATAATACGCAGCACGCCATGGGCGCGCACCTTCTTGCCCTCACTGTCGGAAAACCAGCGTCCGCTGTCTTCAAGCCAAATATCGCTGGCGGTGTGGAGTTTCTCGCTGCTCAGCGCGTACTGGATACGATAGGGAACACCGCTGCCCTCATCGTTGGCCGCTGAAGAAAAGACCGTGTTTTCACGGGTTTCGGTGGTGGTGGGGAGCAAAAGTTCACTAAAACGACGACCGGACGCAATTTGAGCATCATCCGCCACGCAAAGCAGACCCTTGGCACCCTCGCTCCAATGGATCGTGTCTGACGCGATATCCCACTCATACATGCACTCGCCGACGGAATTGAGGATTTCGGCAGCGCTGCGTCGGCGGTCAGCGGTGGACCGCGCACGGCGCGAGGCGCTGCGCTCCACAGGCTCGCTGGGCGCGGGCGCTTCTTTGTCTACCCCCATATCGGGCGCAGACGGGGGGTGCGATGGAACCGCCATAATCGCTCATATCATCCCTTGTGCTGGCGCGACGCTACGTCAGCTATGGTTAACGAAAGGAGAACACGTGCGGGCGAACCATGGCATCCCAGTCCGCATCCTGGCCTTTCCATTCAGACGTTTCAGCCGGCAAGTGCAGATCGGCAGCGCCGTCATCATCACGGTCGGACCGGCTAACAAACAAAATCGAAGTCGGCATCCCAAAGAAGCCATCAAGGGCGCTTTGAAGCGCCTGGCGTTTTGGGCCCGTCAAATGAGGTGCAGGGTCATCCTTGGAATAGACGTCGCCCACCAGATTGTTTTGGCTGTTTGCCCACACAAACAACGTATTTTGAGGGGACAGTGTGTCAAATACCTGGGCCTGGTGCGCTAACTTGCTCAACTCCCGGTCCAGTGTTCCTGGGATGTCGAGGGGCTTTCCCGACACGTTCTTCTGGAAAAATCCGTGCCAAAACCAAAAGCCAAATTCTGGCCACCACGCATGACCCTGCCGCTCCACAATCTGACCAGCATCAAACGGACAAAGCCCGGCGCGCAGCCACGCAGCCGCTGCGGTGGGCTCACAAATCAACCAATCAAACGGGCCCTTGATGAACGAGACGGCTCCTTCGCTCGTCGCCGCCATCCGCGTGAGCTGGTGCGCCGCCTGGCAGGACATGCCCAAGCTGACGACTGTGCGCTTCGGCGATGGGTGAGACTCGGCTGCGGTCAACGCGGACATTCCTTAAATCGCGTTCATGGCCTTGTTTTGAATGGCGGCCTCAACCATGTCACCCCCGAAAATTGGGGTAATGATTTCACGGATGATTTGCGCGTAAAACACGTTCAATCCCTGCAAAACAATCCAAAAGCCGTCACGACTAAAGCCCAGGCGCAGCCCTTCCACTTGTTACAATACCCCAGTTGTTACCCGTAAATATGGAGAAAAAATAAGAACCGTGTCATCTTCCGTATCGTTTCATGATCGTTATTTAGAGTTTCTTGATCAGTACAAGCGCATCGCCGCACTGCGGCAGATCGGCGGAATTTTGTCCTGGGACCAAGAAACGATGATGCCCGCCAAGGGCGCCCCAGCTCGGGCAGAGCAGATGGGCGCTTTGGAATACGTCGTCCACGGCTTGGAGACATCTCCCGCCTACGCGGAAACAGTCAATCAACTCATCGAACAGGCCGAAGGGCAAAACGCACCCCCCGACATTCGCCGTTCGTTGGACTTGGCAAAACGGTCCCTGGAGCGCGCCAACAAAGTGCCAGCACATCTCGCGGCCGCCTTGGCAAAGGAAACCGCCCAGGGGCAAGTGACATGGGCCAAAGCGCGGGCCGCCAAGCGCTTTGAAGATTTCGCCCCCACCCTCAAGCGCATCATCGCGCTCAAACGGGAGGAAGCCGACGCCCTGCGCCAACCCGACCAGCGGCGTTATGATATTTTGCTCAACGATTTTGAACCCGGCATGACGGGTGCCACCCTGCGGCCACTGCTGGAAAGCATGCGTGGGCCTTTGACAGACCTTCGGCAAAAAATTGCCCAAGCCCAGATATCAGCCCCCGAACTCTCAGCCCCTGAACTCAAGGGGCGCTTTAAGCACAAGCAGCAAATGAATCTGGCCCGCCAGGTGGCGAAGGCCCTGTCCTATGATTTTGAAGCCGGTCGATTGGACCTGTCCGTCCATCCATTTTCCAGCGGCACCGGGGGCGATGCACGCATCACCACAAGGGTGGATGAAAAGGACCCCATGGGTTGCCTCTATTCCACCATTCACGAGATTGGCCACGCCCTTTATGAACAGGGTCTCCCGGATGACGCCGCGATGCAGCCCATCGGACACCATGTGTCCATGGGTATCCACGAAAGCCAATCTCGCCTTTGGGAAAACCAGGTTGGGCGCAGCCGTGCGTTTTGTCGATGGCTTCAACCCTGTGCCTCGAAAGCCTTTGGAGACTTCGGAGTGAAAGACGCCGACGCCCTCTACCAGGCGGTCAACCGTGTAAAGACGGACTACATCCGCACCGAGGCCGATGAAGTGCACTATAATCTGCACGTTTTGCTGCGCTATGAGCTGGAGGAAGACCTGATCGAAGGGAAATTGGAAGTCGACGATCTGGAAACGGCTTGGAACCAGGCCTTCCTGCGGGACTTTGGCCTAGCTGTCCCCGACCCGTCTCAAGGGGTTCTTCAGGACGTGCATTGGTCCTGCGGATTGTTTGGCTATTTCCCCACCTATTCTCTCGGCAACATCTATTCCGCCCAACTGTTCAAACGGATGAAGCAAGATCTTCCTAACCTTGACGACGGGCTGAGCCGTGGAGACTGCAAAGCAGCGCTGGGCTGGTTGCGCGAACGTGTGCACCAAAAAGGACGCAGACGTGACGCCCCCGAACTGATGCAGGATGCGGTGGGCGAATCCGTCTCGACCCAACCGATGCTGGACTACCTGAGCGCGAAATACGCAGAGCTCTATCGCCTTTAGCCCGCACCGCAGAGCCACGCACTCCGACCGTCCAACCGTGACCCCAAGGCCACGCACAGACCGCCAGACGCCTAAGCGGGCTGCGACGCGCTTGTGCAGGCTTTATGCGCACCATAAAACGTGGAGGATGGTCGGCTGGCCATAGGGGCATCGGCGTTGATGAATGGATGGGCTGTGATGACTGCTTTTAGAACCGTGTTTGCTGCCGTGTTTGCTGCCGTGTTCGCCTCCGGCTTCATGGGTCTCGCTCCGATCAGTGGGTCGCCTTTTATTGGCTTAGCATTTGGCGAAACCGTCCAAGTGGCAAAAGCCGCAAAAACCGGCTCGGAAGGCAGCACGAAGACTGAGGCCAGCACGCCTTATCTTTCGAAGCCCAAAACAGGCGATACCTACCACATCGTCGTCCTCGGCGATTCCCTCGGGGACGGTCTCCACCAAGGTCTGACACGGCTGAACAAGGGCAATGACCGCGTCAAAGTCACCAAGAAATCCAAGGTCAACACCGGATTTGTCCGGGTGGATCGATATGATTGGAACAAGGCGGCACGCAAAATTGCCAAGACCGGCAACTACGATATTGGCGTTGTGCTCATCGGCCTGAACGATCTCCAATCGTTTCGCGAGAAAGGCCGTCGCCACCATTTCAAAACCGATGGCTGGATGAAACGCTACCGCGATCGCATCGACACCATGATGCAGGATCTCAAGGCGGCTGGAATGGCGGTGTATTGGACGTCTATTCCCATCACCAAGCGCTACCAGAAAGAGTACAAATTTCTCAACACGCTGTTTGCGGAGGCCGCCGCAAAAAACGGCGTACGTTTCGTCGACACATGGAGCCCCCTGGCCAATGCCCAGGGAAAATACACGCCGTTTCACCGGGACACCTCGGGCAAACGCAAAAATATTCGCATGCGCGATGGCATTCATTTCACCCCGACGGGCTATCTCATCTTTGCCAAGTTCGTAGACGACGCCATCAAGGCCGACATGAAAACAGCAGCTGTCCAATAAATGCGCTCGCTTGGCGCCCCGCGGATACCTCGGTTGAGGCATGCGCAGGCGCGGTTGTTGCATCCAACACCACACGCTTAAAGCGCGTTGCCCCTACGTCAGTTGACGCTCTCTTAACCATGTTTGGCTAAGGTGTGTTAAGTTTGCGCCGTGCCTTGGTCACACCCCATTCCTCCCCCAATCAGCGGGCGACGACGGTGGCGTGCCTTCCACTGCGTCGGAACAAAGACTGCTTTAGGGATTGCGCCCACACCAAGCGCAGACAGTGTTGATGAGTAAGCCGCATCGGACGAAGACATCCAATGGTATTGCCAAAACGGGCATGTTGATCACAGCGCTGGCCGTGCTCACGGCCTGTACTGGGAAAACCGATGGCGTTACCAACACGTTGACCACAACGTCGATTGACCAGCGGGAGGATGCGCTGCGTCAGGCCACGTTAATTACGATGGCAAAGCGCCTGCGCGAACAATCCGGCGCTGTTCAATCCAGTCGCGTCGGGTCCAGCCACGTCGGGTCCGGCAAACGGCGGCCCTCCGAACCCTATGAGGCCAAATTTCGTCCTGACGCAGAGCGCCTGCTGACCCCAAGCACGGTGGCAAACGTTGACGGTTTTCAACGCAAAACCGAAAACGCCCGTGTTGCGCCGAAGCCGGCAGCGCCAGTACAAGCCCCAGTGCAAGCGCCAGTGCAATTGGCAGCTGTGTCCCGCGACCTGGCCGCAGACCCCCTGACCAAGCGATTGAGCCGCACCCCAGCCGACACAAAGCAAGCCAATCCACCGTCCCGCCGCCGCGATGGCGCGCCGCTGTCCCGCTTCCAGGCAAAACTGGCCGCTCTAAAAGCAGGAACACGGACCCAACCGGTGACAGTGCTCCATATCGGTGACAGCCATGTTGCCTCCGACAGTTTTTCCCAAGGAATCCGGCGGAAACTCCAATCCAAATACGGCAATGCCGGACGCGGCGCGGTCATCCCAGCCGGGGCGTTCAAATATGGCGTCGCGGCAGGGGCCAAACTGTCCCGCAGCGGCAGTTGGCGCGCCCGCACGGCGCTGCGCTCCAAAAACGGCCCCTTCGGCATCTCTGGGGTCTCTGTGATGTCCCGCTCATCCCGTGCGTCTATGAAAATGACCGTCAGCGGTAGTCCCTTTGACTGGGCATCGGTCACCGTTGCCACCGGACCGTCCCAGGGTGCCGTGACCCTCAAAGTTGGCGACACCAAAAAACGCTTCAACGCCTATTCCAAGAACAAGGGCTCAAAGACATTCACGCTGAACACCAAGGGCAAGACACTGGAACTGCGCCCCGGCGGCGGCGCGCAAACCACGGTTCTCAAATGGGCCACCGGGCGCAACACACCGGGCGTGCGCTATGTCAATTTCGGTCTCATTGGCGCAACCGTGAACATCACCAAACGCTTCGACCCCAAACGGGTGGCCCACGATATCCGCACCATTAAACCCGATCTCATCGTCTATGGGTTTGGCACCAATGAAGGCTTTAACGACAACCTCAATCTGTCGCGTTATGCCGCCACGGCGAAGTCATGGACCGACAGCCTTCTGGCCGAAGCCCCCCAAGCTGATATCGTGTACCTTGGGGCGGCATCGGGCCTGCGCCGACGCGGCGGGAAAAAATGCGGTGCATGGTCCGTCCCCCGCAAACTCGGCCCCCTTCGAAACACCGTTAAAGAGGTCGCATCCAGCCAGAACGGCGATTATTGGGATTGGTCGAAAATCATGGGCGGTGCATGTGGCGCAAATGCCTGGGCGCGCCAGGGTCTGGCCGCACGGGATCGGGTCCACCTCACACCCAAGGGCTATCGCCGAAGCGCCGAAAAATTTGTCGATTGGCTGACCGCTCCGGAACGCAGCAACAGCCTCGTCGCGCTGAACCGTTAGGCGTATCACCCTCCCCGTAGGCGTGCCGACAGACGACGCGTTGCCTTCAAACCCGGGTTGATATGCGGCCTACACCGCTCACCTTCGGCGGCCTTAAGCTGTCACTCGGCCTAAGGGCATGATTGTGCCAAGCGGCTAAACTGCTTAAGCCCAGCGCATCAAACTCTCCCACCGCCGCCACGCCGTGCTGTTTCCCACCGCAACCTTTGCCGTCTTTTTCACCTTTGTCTTCGCGATCGCGTGGGGCGTGAGCACGCGTGCGGGCGGCACCAGCCGTGTCAGCGGTCTGGGTGCCCGCAAAGTCGTCCTCCTCGCGGCAAGCTATGTGTTTTACGGATGGTGGGATTGGCGCTTTTGCTTCCTCCTGGCCTTCGCCTCTCTAATCGCGTGGGTTGCGGGGCTCATCCTTCACCCGGAACAGGCGCACCGCCAGCGCAAAACCGTCCTGATCGCAGCAGTCACAGTGCTTCTGGGCGTGCTGGCTTTTTTCAAATATTACGGCTTCTTTCTGGAAAGCCTGCAAGACATCCTCTTTGCGATGGGCTTGGAGCGCGACCTGCCGTTGCTCGCCATCATTTTGCCGGTGGGAATTTCCTTTTTCACCTTCCAAGCCATCTCCTATGTTGTGGACGTGTACCGCGGGGCCATCAAAGCCCGCCAGGACCCTGTCGCTGTCCTGTTGTACATCTCTTTTTTCCCCCAACTCGTGGCCGGCCCCATTGTGCGGGCGGCGGATTTCCTGCCGCAACTCGATGCCAAACCAAGCCTTTCGCGCGCCATGGTCGGCTTTGGCCTCGCGCTCTGCGCGCTCGGTCTTTTCAAAAAAATGGTGGTCGCAAACTACCTTGCCGTGGATCTGGTGGACCCCGTCTTCCTCGACCCCACGGCCTATTCGAGCCTTGTGGTTCTGATGGGCGTCTATGGCTACGCGGTCCAAATCTACTGCGATTTTTCCGGCTACAGCGACATCGCCATCGGAACCGCCGCTCTCCTGGGCTACCGCTTCAAACCAAACTTCAACCAGCCCTACCGCGCCTCAACGCTCCAGGACTTTTGGCGGCGTTGGCATATGTCCTTGTCGCAATGGTTACGGGACTACCTCTACATCCCGCTGGGAGGCTCCCGCCACGGCACCGCAAAGACCTACCGCAACCTCTTTTTGACCATGCTGCTCGGCGGCCTGTGGCACGGCGCGGCTTGGAACTTTGTGCTTTGGGGCGCATTGCACGGCGCATGGTTGGCGTTGGAACGCGCCATGGGAGTGGGCCAAGCGCCCGATGGGTCGAAGCGCTGGAAAAGCCTCCTCGGCTGGTTCGTCACCTTCCACGTCGTGTGCGCGGCCTGGGTTCTGTTCCGGGCCCCCGACATGCAAACAGTGTTTGACTGGTTCACCACGCTTGCGGCAGCCACCGGCGGTCTTGAGGGCCTCACCGTGCTTGCCACCCTGCTGATCGCCACCACCTTGATCAGCCAATTCCTACCGGCACAATGGGGCGAGCGCTGGGGCTCTGCCCTGGCAAACCGGTCCGTGGTCTGGGCGCTGACGGCTTTCATCGTTGCTGTCCTGACCACCGTGCTGGTCGCCCCGCCGGGCACCGCACCTTTTATCTATTTCCAATTTTGATGGAACAGACCGACACCATGACCGAAGCAAAACCAAACGAACCGGATATGACAGGGCTCATCCAAATGCTGACGGTCGGCTTTTGCGTGGGGCTGTTTGTGGGGGCCGTATTTCAATCTCAGGCCTTGGTCACATTGGCCTATGACCTTGAACCCGGACCCGTCGCAGACCGCGTCGCCACCCTTGCTGAAACCTGGCACGGTCTTATGCAGACCCTTGGCATCGCCCCATGGGTGGAGGGCCTTTCTGACACGCTGGAAAGCTGGCGACCCACCGCCTTCCACAACGACGGCTAAAGCCTCCCGCGCCGTTCTAGCAAAAACCGCGCCTCATCATTTGCGTCGACCGTCTGTTCCAGCAGGCCTTGCTCATACTCGCGGGCGAAGTTGGGGATATCGATGACGGCAAGGGGATCATCGGTCACAATCCAGACCCGAGCCCCCTCATCGAGCTTGCGCAAATGATTGCGCGCCTTCAGCACCGGCAGCGGACACCGCAGACCTCTTAGGTCGACCTCCGCCTCGTCGGGCTTGGCATGTTCCATTTCGTTGCCCCTGTTGCGGCATTTTGCCGGTCTGCCCGCACGCCGCAAAACGACACGAGGCAATCACCATATTAACCGTTCATACACCCCGTTTCAAAGGGCCGGGCACGCCACCAAGACATTCTTAAACCGCCACTCTCTATAGAGACCATCGGACAAAAGGGACACCGTCGACTGGCACTTGATCCTACCAGAGATCAAGTCCGAGCGACCGTGAGGATGTGCGGCGCGCGCATCGACTTGGGACATGAAAGCCGCCTCCGGGCGGGGAACGCCGATGGCACAACCCATGAGACTCATGCAGCCTTCGCATTTGATGCGCGCTCTGATTCCCTCTTTGGTGGCCAACCGTTGGCCCAAGCAAGTCGCCAAAGGGCTGGAGATCGCCGACACCGTAGCAACAGGAACCGACGATACCGCACGCGCACAGCGCACCGCGCTCATGGCCTTTTCCATCCGCATTGCCAGTGCCTTTATCGCCTATGTCAGCCAAATCCTGATCGCGCGTTGGCTCGGCAGCCACGAATACGGCGTCTTTGTTTGGGTCTGGGTGGCCGCCGTCATCTGCGGCGGCATTTCCTGCATCGGCTTTCCCTCCGCCGTCATTCGCTTTATCCCGCAATACCGCGTGGAGAGGAACCTCCCGGCCATGCGCGGCATTATTGTGGGATCGCGCCTGTTTGCCGTAGCCGCGGCCACCGGCCTCGCCCTCATTGGCTGTGTGCTGGTTTGGCTTTTGGGAGATGTCGTCTCCAACATCTACATCATGCCGCTTTTCCTGGGTGCGGTCTGCTTGCCCATGTTGGCCTTGGCGGACGTGCAAGATGGCGTCGCCCGTGGCCTCGATTGGATTGGGCTTTCCCTTGCGCCGACATTCCTTATACGCCCATGCCTCATTCTGGTTTTCATGGCCGCAGCGCTGGGGGTGGGTTTTGCCGCCACCGCTGAAACCGCCATCATCGCCTCCATCATCGCCACCTGGGTGACGTCGGTGCTGCAGATGCTGGTGATGAACCGCCGGGTTGCAAAAACAATTCCCAAGGGCAAGCGCACGATAGACATGCGCACCTGGATCAAAGTCGCACTGCCAATTTTCCTGGTGGAAGGGTTTTTCACACTTCTCACCAATGTCGACATCCTCATCGCCGGTGTTTTCGTTCCGCCGGACCAAGTGGCGGTTTATTTTGCGGCGGTGAAAACTCTGGCCCTCGTGCACTTCGTTTACTTTGCCGTAAAAGCCGGGGCCGCCCAGCGCTACGCTCAATATCACACCGAAGGGAATGCCGAGCACTACCAAGCCTTCGTGCGCGACACGGTTCGGTGGACCTTTTGGCCCTCCTGCCTGATGGGCATTGCGCTTCTTTTGGTGGGCAAATATCTGCTCATGCTGTTTGGGCCCGGCTTTGAACAAGGCTATCCCTTGCTTTTCGTCCTGGTCATCGGGATCGTCGCCCGTGCCTCCGTTGGACCGGCCGAAAGCGTGCTCACGATGTCCGGCCAGCAAAACGCCTGTGCGCTCGTTTACGGTTTGACGCTGGCCATCAACGTTGCGCTCAACCTCACCCTGATCCCACAATTTGGTTTGATGGGCGCTGCCAGCGCCACCACCGTTGCCATGATTTTTGAAGCGGCGGCGCTGCACATTGTGGTTCATCGTCGGTTGGGCATGTCATTGTTTGTGTTCAGCCCGAACCCCAACTCTATCACGGCGCAAAGCCAACCCGCGCCAACATCTCCCAAAGCGGACCAATAACCCATGGGCGTGTTTGAAGACATCATGGCGCATTCTAGCCGCAGGCCCAGTGGCTTGGCCGGCGTTCTGGAAGCTGCGCGCCCCCTTCCCTTGAACATCCGCAAAACGACGAACTCCACGCTCACCAGCAATATGTGGGAATTGGAACTTCTGCCGCCGCGCAGCATCGAGCGGCTGCGGGGCGCGATTGCAGGTTTGTCGAAGCGCGCACTGGAACCCAATTTGTTCTTTGAGCCAGAGGTTGTGTCCGCCGCCTGGCCTAGACTGTCGAGCCTGCTGGCCCCCGCCGGCAGTTGGATGCTGTGCCTATGGGAAACCACGGGAACCCACCGGCTGCTACGCTTGTTTATGCCCTTTCGCATCGCCCGCATCGGCTTGCCCAAGCAAACGGTGCTGGAGGTTTTGTCGAACGATTACCTGCCCCTTGGCACGCCCTTGGTGGACCGTGAGAATCCTGATGAGGCATTTGAAACGCTGTTTCGCCTGCTGTCCGATCCCCATCTACGCCTGCCGGACCTGCTCAACCTCACCCACCAGCGCAAAGATGGTGCGGTGATGGCATGTATGGTTCGGGCTATGAAAACCCTTGGTCTGCCCCATGCCGTCTACCACCAAACCCAGCGCGCAGCGCTCAAGGTCAGTGACGATCCGCAGAATTTTCTAAAGAACCAGCTGGGCAACAAGCGCTTTCGGGAACTCAATCGCCAATGGCGGCGGCTGGCGGACACGGGCAACCTCACCTTCAGCATCACAAAAACCCAAAATGAGCTGTTCAACGCCTTTGAAAAATTTCTGACCCTTGAGTTGAAAAGCTGGAAGGGGCGACGTGGGACCGCGCTCTATAATCAACGCCAAGTCACCGCCTTTTCCCGCCAGATCGTCGCGGACCTTGCGGCATCCGGCGGCAGCGAAATTGCTCTGCTGACCCTGGATGAGAGGCCCATCGCGGCGCTCATCCTTCTGTCGCGGGATGGATGGGTCATGCCATGGAAGATCGCCTATTCGGAGGAGCACAGGGCTTTTTCACCGGGCATGCAGTTGATGTTCCACACCACAAAAGCCCTCATTGAGCGCAAAGACTTTATCATGGCCGACAGCCTGGCGGTGGCTGACCATTGGATGATGAACCGCGTTTGGCCCGATAAACTGACCATGGGCGACGTGATGGTTGGCCTGTCCAGCCAAGCCAAGCCCGATCTCCATAAAGCGCTCAGAGCTGTGGAGCGACGGGACACGATGAAACATCGCCTCAAACAATGGCTTTCAATGGACCGGCGTAAGAAACGCTAAACTATAGCTGCACATTCCGTCTTTCTCCCCGCCCCACTTTAGCATTCCGTAACGTGAACATGGCACGTGTAAAGGGTTAAGCGCGCTCTTTAACACCTGGCGGATGGGCCACTAAATGGTCTTATGGAATGCTAAATTGGGAGGGTCGGTCAAAGCGCAGGGCAAGACACAAGCCCAGGCACAGACCAAGGCAAAGTCCCAAACGAAAAAAGGGATGCTGGTGGAAATGCCGGCAGCCGATCCCATGCTCATGCGCCCGCTGGAGCAACGCATTCTGCTTGACGCCGCCATGGGCGAAACCGCCGAAGCGGCAGCTCTCGATGCCGTCCACAGCAGTCTGGCCGCAGCCTACTGGGACAGCGCCACGTCCCAAAACACAGATTCGGGCCTAGACACGCAAGAGGGAAACACCGCTGCCGAAACAGACCAACCCGGCTTTGACCCGGTGGCGCATACGCTCGGCATCGCCACAGAAGTCGCGTTTATCGCATCCGACATCGACAATGCAGATGCTCTCTCGGAAGCCTTTGGAGATCACGTTGAAGTCGTGTTTCTCCACAGCGAAACAAGCGGCGTCTTTCAGATCGCAGCGCATCTAGAAGGTCGTTCGGACCTGAGCGCCATTCACATCATCGCCCATGGGGAAGAAGGGGCCCTGGCCCTTGGAGGTGACGCTCTCAACGCCGACACGATGACAGGCCTCTATTCACGCGCCGTCTCCACCATGGGGGACGCCCTGTCGTACCAAGGGGATATCTTGATCTACGGGTGCAACTTTGCAGCCGGCGAGGCGGGCCGGGAAGCGGCGCGCGCGTTTTCAACGATGACGGGCGCAGACATCGCCGCAAGCACGGACATCACGGGCCATGCCAGCCAAGGCGGCGATTGGGATCTGGAGCACCACGAAGGAAAAATCGAGCAAGCCGCCTTGGATGCCAGCGCAACCTGGTTGGGTGCACTCGCCGCGCCCGCCGGTGGCACAGTCATCACCGGAAATGACGTGGCTTTGTCTGAGATTGATAACAACGAGCGATTTGGGAGCGGCCGGACCATTGGGCAGTGGTTCGAGCACGATACACCTTCGGGTGGTAACTACGAGATAAACCGCGTTGATCTGGCACTTCGCCTCAATGGAGCCACGCCCTCTCAGACCATCACCGTTGAAATTCTTGGCCTCGACAATGGAATCCTTCAGGCCACCGGAACGCTTTCATCCGATGAGCTGGATTCGAGTTATGCCTGGCACGCCATCAGTCTAGACGCGCCAGCTGTCCTGCAATCGGGCGAGAAATATCAGATCCGGCTGTCAACTGACAACGCTTCGCAGACCATAGAGGTTGGGGTCGAGAAAGACGGCAATTACGACGACGGAGAGTTCATACGCTCCAACGGGAGCTTTGATTCCGACGAAGACATGTTGTTCCGAATCGTCAACCAAGCCGCCAACGCAGCGCCGGTGATTACAAGCTATGGCGGCGGATCACTGGTCGATGTTTTTGTTGACGAAAACAACCTGGTGGCGGCAACGGTCTCGGCCACCGACCCCGACGGCGACGACGCCAATCTTACCTATTCGATCGTGGGCGGAACAAGCGCCGCCAGCTTCACGATTGACCCCAGCACTGGCGTGCTGAGCTTCATCGCCAATCCGGATTTTGAGAATCCAACCGACGCCATTGGGATGGACAACAGCTACGCGGTCACGGTGGGCGTCACCGATCCAAGCGGTGCAACGGCGCAACAACACATCGTTGTCAACGTCCAGGATGTAAACGAAGCACCGGTTGCCAGCGGCGGCTCCGTAACCATGAACGAAGACACGGTCGCAACCTACCCGGTCTCACTATTCGCTTTCACAGACGATGACGGCGATCCACTGGAATCGGTCACCCTGACCAATCTGAATCTTGGCGGTGGCGCCCTCGTGCATTCGGGCAATGTCGTGGTTGGCGATGGGGACACCATTACCGCGGCACAATTGCCTTCGCTGACGTTTACCCCGGCACTGAACAGCAACGGCGTTTTCACGGTCGATTACACGGTCAATGACACCAATCCAGGTGCCAATGCGGCCACATTCCAAATCAATGTGACCCCGGTCAACGACGCGCCAACGGCCAACGGCAGCTCGGTTACCACGCCCGAAGACACAGCCTATGCGTTTTCCTTGGCGGACTTTCCCTTCGTAGATGTTGAGGGGGACGCTCTGCAAGCCGTCCGCCTTACCAATATTGATCTGGCGGGCGGGGTTTTATCGCATTCTAATGGCACGTATTTCTTGGCGTCGCTTGGTGTCATTCCAGGCCCTCTCACGCTCACAGCAGCGGAAGCGGCATCGCTGGTTTATACGCCGGCAGCCGGCTCAGTGCTCCCGGCACGGTTTGACTACGCCGTAGGCGATGGCACTGACTTTGGAACCACGGCAGCTCTCAACATCAACATTAACGCTGTGAACGACGCGCCCGTGGCCA